>JANWIZ010000028.1 GCA_025449635.1 Patescibacteria group bacterium | reverse complement strand
CAATTAACTGAGGAGTTGATTGAAAAGGCCGTGGTTGATGCAATTAGCACAACAGGGGCAACTTCTCCTCAAGATATGGGTAAGGTTATGGGAGCCCTTTCAAACTTGAGGGGCAAAGCTGATTTTGGTATGGTTTCTCAACTGGTCAAAGAAAAACTTTCCAGCTAACAAGGGTTTATATCAAACTATTGCTTTTCACTACAACAGAGGTTAAAATAGGCTTTAAGTACAGGGCATCTACGCCGCATTCCGACTAAGGGTCGGAACCCGACGTTATTAATAGTTCCGATGTAATCGGGATTGCATAAAACAGGGAAACCAAAGCGCTTCCACAGACAGATGCCTTTTTTCGTGGCCAGCTTTGTTTCTCGAAATAAAAATTAATTATGTTTAGTGTTTTTGGAAAAAAATTTCGCACTGGCGAAACAAAATTAGCTGATCTCATAACCCGTTTTGCGGGTAGTATGGCATTTGTGTAT
Source organism: Patescibacteria group bacterium (assembly GCA_025449635.1). Classification (GTDB taxonomy): domain Bacteria; phylum Patescibacteriota; class Microgenomatia; order Woykebacterales; family RBG-16-39-9b; genus JANWIZ01. The sequence continues at coordinate 12,209 of JANWIZ010000028.1, read as the reverse complement.
CTACATATCATTTGGTTTGGTCTTTGGATCATTTTTGCAGATCGAGTAGGAGATAGCTTTCCTTATGGGTTACTAACAATGATTGTTTCTCTTGAAGCGATTTTTCTAGCTACTTTTATTATGGTTGCCCAAAATCGAGCTCAGGAAAGGGAAGAAGTTAGGATCGCGGAGGAAGAGGCTGAACAAGAGGAAATCGCTGAAGATATTGAGGACATTCAAGAAGAATTTGACGAGATTCAAGAAGATCTTTCAGAAGTACGTCGATTGATCGAAAAGATAGAATCTAGCTTGTCTGGATCTCAAGAGCAGACCTCAAAACCTCAGGAAAAAATAGAGTAAATTCTCTCTCGCAAGTTACTCAAGCTTTCGCTATAATCACAGCCAATGGCGGATATTTTTCTAACCAATACACTTTCACGAAAAAAAGAAAACTTTGTTCCAATAAAACCAGGTTTTGTTGGAATTTATTCCTGTGGACCGACAGTTTATCGTAATGTTCACATTGGTAATTTACGTACCTATATCGCCGCTGATTTATTAAAAAGAACCCTTCTTTACAACGGATTAAAAGTGTCACATGTCAAAAATATTACCGATGTGGGACATATGCGCACTAGTGGAGCGGATGAACACTATGATCCGATAATTAATGAAGCTCTGAGAGAAGGTAAATTACCATTGGAATTAGCACAACATTACACTGAGCTTTACCATGAAGATGAAAAAAAGTTAAGGGTTATTTCGGCTGAAGAAAACCCTAAAGCTACCGAACATATTCCAGAGATGATTGGGATGATCAAAATACTTTTGGACAAGGGTTTTGCCTATGAGGTTGAGGGGACAGTCTATTTCGATGTTAAGAAATTCCAAGATTACGGAAAGCTTTCTGGCAATACTTTGGACAAAATGGACAAACTTTTGGAGGCAGTTCGAGTGTCAGTCGAAACTGATAAGAAAGATAGTGCCGATTTCGCGCTTTGGAAAAAAGCAGATGAGGATCGAGCCATGAGTTGGGATAGCCCATGGGGTAAGGGTTTTCCTGGATGGCATATAGAGTGTAGTGCAATGTCGACAAAGTACTTGGGCAACCACTTCGATATTCACACTGGTGGGGAGGATTTGGTTTTTCCGCATCACGAGGACGAAATCGCCCAAAGTGAGGCTGCGTTTGGTGAAAAGTTTGTTAACTTTTGGGCGCACGCGGGTTATTTGCTGGTTGATGATAAAAAGATGGCGCGTTCTGTCGGTAACTTTTACACCCTTGAGGATATTGAAAAGAAAGGCTTCAACCCTCTAGCTTTTCGTTATTTAACACTGACGACCCACTACAAAAGTAGGCTTAACTTTACTTGGGACAGTCTTGAAGCTTCTCAAAAAACGCTAAACAATTTATACCGCGAAATTTCTGGCTATGGTTCAGAAATAAAAAAGACTACTTGTGCTAAGTATGAAGAGCCGTTTATCAAAGCTATAAATGATGATTTGGATCTGCCTAAAGCCTTGGTGATAGTTCAGGATTTGATTAGTAGTGATTGTTCGGTTGAGTGTAAACTGACTACACTATTGCGGTTTGATGAAGTTTTAGGATTGGGTTTTAAAGAGTATGTAAGAGTGACTATACCTTCGCAGGTACGAAAGTTAGTTGATGAAAGAGAGAAGGCTAGGAACGAGAAAAACTTTGCTCGCTCAGATGAGCTGAGAGCCAAAATCGCTGAGTTAGGATTTGAAGTTGTTGATGAAACTGATGGCCCCAACCTTAAGAAAATAATCAAATAAATGGATTTAACTAGAATAGAGTTTAAAGATAAGCAAGGAAGGAAAATCGTTGGTGATTTTATCATTCCCGAAGCTTCAAAACCCTTACCGATTGTAATAATTTGTCATGGGTTCAAGGGAAACCGAAACGAAAGACATATCAAAGCAATTGCTGAAGCAATTTCAGAAAAAGGAATAGCAACTCTACGTTTTGATTTTACCAAAGATCCCGGTGAAAGTTCTCTTTCATTTGAAGACATGACAGTTAGTTATGAACTTGAGGTTTTGGATCAAGCAGTTGAATTCGTAAAATCTTTTTCTATAGAAAAAATTGATACGAAGAAAATCGCTATAGTTGGCCACTCACTTGGGGGATTAGTTGTTGGTTGGTACGGTGCAAACCATAGTGGGATCTCAGCTGTAGTGTCACTTTCCGGTGTTTATAGCTTTGCGAAATTGTTAGAACGTGAATTAGGAGCAGGTATTACCAGTTCTTTAAAAAAGGAAGCTGAAGAAAAAGGTTTTGTCTATGTTTATTCAAATTCACTCAAAAGGGATTTAAAAATAAGGAAAAAGTTCTTTGAAGATTCATTGAATTATGAAATGGATAGGGTTATTAGAGAACTTAAATGTCCAGTTTTATCTGTACATGGGACAAAAGATGAAGCAGTTTCACTAGAACATTCCCAACATTTCACTGGCAGATCAAGAGGTTCTCAAAAAGAATTGCGAATTATAGAAGGAGCGGATCATATTTATTCTGACCAGAAAAATTTAATAGAAGTTAAAATGATAGTAGCAGAATGGTGTGCAAAAGTATTGCTAGACAAAGCTAATTGACAAATTAGTTGCTTGTTTGATATAAATAAACCAATGAATCAAGTGTTCAACCAACTTCTCGTTCTTAGCAACAACCTCGTCAGAGGAGCTTCGAACGCTGTTAGTTAGGTCGAACTTTCAAAAGCAGCGGATCGAACAAGCCTCCACAATCAGGGGGTTTTTTGTTTGTCCGAAATCAACCCAGAGCGGTGGAAAGTCCACCACTAGGCCAAACAAGGAGGAGAAAATGGCCGATGGCAAATACGAGCTCGTCGAGCTTAAGGTAGAAGGTGGGTATGGTAAGAATGCTTCTCCACGTGCTTCGGTAACACTTAGTTGTCCAGATGGGAAAATTGACACTCGAGTGGGTACTAGTGGAGTTGGGATGATTGATTGCGCGATCCAGGCGGTCAATTTCATTCTTGGAGAAGAAGCGCCTCGTCTTGGTTCGTTCAACGCCTCTGCAAAAGCTTCGGCGATCGATATGGGTAGTGCGGCGCCAGGGGTTTGTGCACTCACACTCAGTGGATCTGGGGGGAAAGTGTTAGGTCAAGGGCGGGATTCTGATGTGGTTGTGGCCTGTGTTAAAGCCTATCTTGAAGGGATCAACAAACTACTGGTCAAGCAAGGAGAGTTGCGACAGCCAATTGCCGTAGGGAACTAAAGAGAGAAACAGATTTTACACAAAGCCTTTGTAACCATTAGTTGGTGCGGGGGCTTTTTTTTGTTACAATTAAATCAACCTAAAGACTGCCATGGCAAAATATTCTAACTCTTCTAAGATTTCCAGATCAGGAGGTTTTACACTAATCGAGATTTTGGTTGCTATGGCAATCCTTGTCTTGATTGCTTTTTTGGCAATTGCCAGTTTCACTACTTTCCGCCAACAAGTCGAGATAGATAGCTCAAGCCAAAATATCTTAAGTGTCCTGCGTTTGGCTCGTTCGAAAACACTTGCTTCAGAATCTGAAGATAACTACGGAGTTCATTTTCAATCAGACAAATACGTTTTATTTAAAGGTACTGTCTACGATTCAAATGATGCAGCTAACAAAGAATATAGTTTGACGGATAGTGAGATTTATTCGATAAGTCTAAATGGTGGAGGTAGTGATGTTATTTTTAACCGAATAAGAGGAACAACTGAAGAGTATGGTAATGTTGCTATTCGCTTAGTTTCTGATACCAACAAAGCCCACACAATAAATATCAACAGTTATGGTCAGGTTAGTTTGAACGATTCAGTTACAGTCAGCTCCACTAGAGTAATTGATTCTCGTCACCTTCATTTTGATCTTAATTGGAGTATTCAAAATTCAACAACTTTGACATTGGCATTTACTGATTCTCCAAATCCTCCAGTAACCCAAAATATAGCGATGGCAGGTTTTTTTAATGTTGGTAAAACTGTTTTTGATTGGTCAGGAACTATTGCGGTAAACGGCTCTGACCAAGTAATTAGAATTCACACACATTCTCTTGATGCTTTTGATACAAATCTTAGCATCAACAGAGATTTGCGGTACAATAATAAAGCATTAACAGTCTCGATTGATGGGCAAGAGATTGTTACTTATTCAGCAGCTGGAGTTGCCACGATTGGGGCTTTTGGTGGAACGATGACTGTCCAATGAAAAATATATTTACTAGAACTGTAAAACTCTCAAACCAAAAAGGCTTTGGGCTGATCGAAATAATTATCAGCGCCGCAATTATCACAATTTCTTTTGTCGCGATACTCACCTTAATTCTTTTTTCCCGCGAAACTACATTAAAGGCCCAAAGAAATACCGAAGCGCTTTCTCTTGCAGAAGAAGCTTTGGAAGTGGTACGTAAAATGAGAGACGATGGCTGGACTGCAAATATTGCTAATAAGACGGTTGGTACAACATACTACAACAATATTTCTGGAAGTAGTTGGGTTTTGCAAACTACAAATCCAGACACAAGCAGTTATTTCACCACGACAATAGTTTTTTCAAATACAAGTAGAGATGCAAACGACAACATTGTGACAAGTGGGGGGACGAATGACCCAGATACAAAGAGGGTAGTATCAACAGTTACTTGGAGTGATTCGGGTACAAAAAATGTCACTCTGACGAGCTATATTACTAATTTTAATAACGATTGATATGACCTTAATAACACAACTTAAAAACGGTCGTGGATTTACCCTCATCGAAATAACCGTTTACGTGAGTATTTTGGCTTTGGTTTCTCTAGTAATTGTCGTATTCGTCAACCAATTATTAGGTGTTAACGAGACTACCCGACGGACTCGTGAGTCTTTGGATAATGCTAGAAGAGTTCTTGACACGATTGCTCAAGAGATTCGTCATGCTGACAGTGTTTATACTCCTACAAGCAGTTTTGGGGTTAATCCTGGACAACTTGGCCTGGAAACAAGTAGAGATGTTCCAACCGATGAGAATACAACCTTCGTTGATTTTTATGTTGATAACAACGGCGTTTATATCAAAAGAGAAAGCCAGGCTGCTCAACTACTGACATCTGAGAAAGTGAAGGTGACTGATTTGACTTTTACAAATCTTAACGGTGCTACCAGTCGCCCAGCGATTCGACTCTCAGTAACAGTTGAGTACAATAGTCCAATTTCGGGTCCGAAAAATACGGTTACATTAAAATCAACGGCTGTCTTGAGGTCGATATAACTCACCAAAATGTGGGATGTAATATAAGAAACTTATGAAAATAATAAATAAAATTAAAGAGCAAACAGGTCAGGCGACATTGATCATGGTGATTGTTATCATGTCAGTTTTGCTGGTCATAATAGCAAGTATCGGACTGCTCACTTACAATGACTTGAGGACAATCGGGAACTCGGTTGACTCCTCACAAAGCTATTTTGCTGCTGAAGCAGGGCTTGAAGATGCAGTTTATCGAATTGCTCGTAGTAAACAATATACAACTAGTTATAGTCTTACTGTGGGATCAGGAAGCACCCAGGTTGATATCGCTGGCCCACTATCTGCGTTGGTGGTGACCTCGAACGGTAATGTATCAAGTCGTTATCGAAAGTTAGAAGTAAATCTCGGCACGACGCAAAGTACTACAAATGTATCTTTTAACTACGGGGTACAAGTTGGTTATGGGGGTCTGGTTATGAGCAATAATTCTGGGATTAATGGTAACGTTTATTCGAACGGACCAATAAGTGGCGGCAACGGTTCATTCGTTACCGGAACAGCTTTTTCAGCTACTGGGGCATCATCAAATGCTAATCAGGTAAATGATTTACCTGGGAGTCCCCCTAACTCAATTAATTTTCGAAACGCCTCAAGCAGTCAAGATTTAGCTCAAAGCTTTCAGGTTTCTAGTTCGGAACCAATAAATAAAGTTCAATTATACCTTAGAAAAACAGGCAACCCATCCAATGCCACAGTACGAATCGTTAATAATAATGGCTCTAGTCCAGGAACTACCACAATTGCATCTGGTACCTTGAATTCTGGAAGTGTTACAGGCAGTTATGGTTGGGTGGATGTTACTATGACTACCTCGCCGCAACTTAATTCTGGCGTTACTTATTGGCTGGTGGTTGATAACTCCACCCAAAATGCTTCTAATTATTATACTATTGGTGCGAACAATACTTATGCGAATGGCCAGGCGAAAGTAGGTCAGCAAGGAGGTACTTGGAATGACACCTCACCTAGCGGACTTGATAGTTACTTTAAAGTTTTTCTAGGCGGTACTGTCGGGTCGATCACAGGGGTCAACATTGGTAGTGGTGGGGTAGGCAATGCTTATGCGAATGTGATTAATAGCTCGACTGTAGCAGGAACAAAATATTGTCAAACTACCAACAATAGTCCTGCCTGCAACACCTCTCAACCAGATCCAACACCTTCTGATTTTCCAATCTCAGATGCGAATATAGCTCAATTTAAAGCGGAGGCTGAAGCAGGAAATACAGTTTCAGGTAATTATACCCTTACAAACGGAGCAACTGATACAATTGGACCGACAAAAATTACGGGTAATATGAATCTAAGTAATAATGTCACCCTCACCTTAACCGGTACTGTTTATGTTCAAGGCACTGTAACTTTGAGCAATAATGTTATTGTTCAACTAGACTCTGGTTATGGTGCTAATGGGGGAGTATTAATCGCTGATGGTTTTATCGATGTCTCAAATAATGCTACCTTTCAAGGTTCTGGTCAGGTAGGTAGTTATATGTTAGTGATTACGACCAATGATTGTAATGGAACTAATAGTCCTACTGGTATGAGTTGTACTAGTAATTCAGCTATGTCTGTCGGTAACAATGCCGGTACCGTTGTTATGTTTGCCCAGAATGGTCAAGTGCTTGTGAGCAACAACGCTGGAGCAAAAGAAATCACTGGATATAGGGTTAGTTTGTCGAATAATGCTGTTGTAACATATGAAACTGGTCTAGCCAATGCAAACTTTTCCTCTGGGCCTGGAGGAGGGTTTCAGATAAACAGTTGGAAGGAGATTGAATAATTGTTATAGTTTAACTACTGCCTATGAGTCTTGGAAGTAAGAAAAAAGAACAAATAAACTTAATACCTGAAGAGCAAAGAGTCTCATCTCTTAGTAGCAAACTAACTCCAATAATTATTGCCTTGATAATAATTGGATTGGAGCTGGGGGTTTTTGCTTTTTTTAGGGTTTCAGTTTTCGCTCAAAATGAGTCTCTAAAAAAAGTTAATGCAGATTTGGAAAGCCAAACTCCGATTTGGCAACAGTTGGAGCCCATTGCCTCAGCAATAAAAAATATTCAAGCGAAAAAATTAACTTACACTCAAACAACCACAAAATATGTTGGGATGGATAAAAAGCTCGATAAAATCAGAAATCTGATGCCTAAAGATGTCTCCCTAAATACCTTAGATATAGATAATGAAGGAAAAGTAGCTGTTGTCGGTAAGAGTGTCTCTGCCGATAGCGCTTATCAATATTACAATGTGCTGAAAGAGCAAAAAGAAATTAGCAATTTAAGTTTTGAATCAATTTCAAAAACAAAGTCTGAGTATAGTTTTAGTCTTAAATTTACAATTACTTTGAAATGAAAGAATTGACCGATCAATTGAATAGAGTACCAAAAATAGGTTTTGTTATTGGAGCCTCTTTGGTCGCAGTATTGTTAAGTATTCCGATAGTTATGTTTTTGATACTTCCTGGACTGGATGAACTGAATAAACTAAATCTTGAAATTGATATTCAGAAACAAAAAGCTGAAGAAATAAAGAAAACAATTGCACTTCTGAACTCTGAGAGTAAGAGTAAATTATCTGATTACTCAAGATTTTTTGACCAATTGATACCAGGAGAGCTAGATATGTTGCATTTCGCTTCGTTAAATGAGGTAGTAGCTGCTGCAATTGGGGCTGAGATAAACACTATAAGTATTTCCAAAGGTGTTGTACCAAATCAAACTACAGCTCCACCGGCTGGAACAACAGCTACGACAGCTCCGGTTCAGACTGCACCAACCAAAGTCACTGTCACCTATAGATCAAGTTTTGATGTTATGCTGGATTTGATCAATTCGTGGAAAGAAGCAGATCAGTTGGTAGGGGTTTCATTAATCAAAGCTACGTCAGATTCCAGTGGAGTCCTAAACTACACAATAGAATATTCATTACCCGTTTCCGCAGCTGTTGCAAAGGCAACAATTGGAGAAAAAATTCAATTCACCGAGGCAGAGAAAGACCAAATTGATGATATAAAAAGCAAAATAATCTATTTTGCTACACCTTCAGCTCAACCTCTCGGAAAGAATAACCCATTTAAATAATTGCCAATAACTGTATTTTTCGTTAAAATTGTTTTCAGCGATTCACACTAACAGAAGGAGGGGTAGTGTTAGATTCGAATGATGGCTGGTTTCACGCTTTTGCCATCGATGAAGACCGTGTTATTTATAAGGGAGGAATGACACGGGAGAGTATCGCTGATGCCATAACTGGCGTTTCTCCAAGGCGGGTTGCGATGAGGAAAACTCCTGAAAGTCGCATCCTCGAAGTCCTCATTGAATTGGAATTATTTGAAGCTGTTCTAGAAGAACTAGGTTTGAGACACGTAGAAATAATTGATGATTCTGAGGAAGATGAAGACGACCTGGAATTAGAGGAAGACGAACACTTGTTGGAAGAAGCGTACGTTCATACTTTATCGCTCCTTGCTAATGGCCAATGGGTGTTGATTTGGGTGAGGTTTGGAGAACTGAGAGAATTACTTGAATGTGAGTCAGAAAGTTGTGTTCAGCTGAACTTTACTTCTTCAGCGGAACTTGATGATCGGGTAAGATTCAAGGATTTATTAGTGCCACTCGAGATCGCCCAAGCATTAAGAAGAGAGCCAACCTTTACAATTGATACAAACTAGATTTTAAGAACCTGCCCCTCTTTTTCTAGCCCTTCTGAAAGCAAATTTACCGAATTTTTCCAATATTATCTATTTCCTTGACTATTCAAACTATAATTGACCCAGGAAGAAGGGAGGTTAGAGATCATTGACTATTCCAGTATTTGTCCTCACTGGTGGTCCACAAGGCGGTAAAACTTCAGTCCTGGATTCTATTCGTCAGCAATTTGCTGATCGAGTTATTGTAATTCCTGAAGCAGCTACTACTTTGCTTGCTAGTTATCCCATGCCTGGGAGAGATATTGAGAGAACCAACGATTGGCTGATCAACTTTCAGAGCGCAGTCATCCCAGTACAGTTGGCTCTAGAGAGTAGTTGGCAGAAAGTTGCACAAGACAGAAATGCGCAATTATTAATAGCAGACAGGGGAATACTCGATAGCCTTGCTTACGTTTCACGACATGACGGAGAAAGAATAATTTCAAGGCTGACTGGTTTGACGATTGACCAAGTTCATAATCGTTACGCTGGTGTCGCTCATCTCGAGTCGGTTGCTACTTGCGCCCCAGAAAAGTTTGGTAAGATTGGCAATGCTGCACGCTATGAGACATTAGAGGAAGCAGTTGCCTTGGAACACTCACTGAGAGATGCTTGGAAAGCTCACCCAAACTGGAATTTTGTTTCCGGAAAAGAAGGGGTAAGTAGTGTTATTGAGCAGGTAATTGATTGGTTGGAAAATTCTTTAATAGAGTTAAGGCTAAAATAATAAGGGTTTCAATACTTGGAACCCTTTTTTTAAAAAGAAAAACCTCTCAAAAATACGTTTCTTTAAGAGGTTTAAGTAACATTTCGAGCAGTAGCTTCACTAATTTCCTGAAACTGAATACAGGCAGAGTTTATTCTTCTTTTTATCTGCGCCAGTGACAGTCGAAAAGTTTGGGTGTAAAAATACTCCCCATGATCGTGAATCTGATGACCAGGAAAGGCTTTTCTCACCGTTTCACTGTAGCGATAGTCAGACCAGTAAAGTTTCGTTGTATCTGCTCTCTGGTAAAGACCAAAATCCAGCCGTTCAGACCAAAGCAGTCCGATCATATCATCCCAGGAAGAAAATATCTCTATCCTCATTTTCCCTCTCTTTCTACGCAGAGATTCTAACACTTTAATATCAAAATATCTATGCAAGCTGGCTTTTTTTACTGTGAATTTGTAAAATGTTTAATATGAATATGTTTAAGCCTTCTGAGGCAAAAACTGTCGAAGAGTATTTTTCAATGATTGAGCAACCACGTCGAGATGAAGTAGAAAAAATTGATGAACTGATTCGCAAAAATGCTCCCGAGTTGAAACGCCACTTCTCTTATAACATGTTGGGGTACGGTACTTTTCACTATAAATCTCGTTCAGGTCGTGAAGGGGATTGGCCAGTAATTGCTCTAGCGAGCCAAAAAAACTATATTTCTGTTTATATTTGTGTGGCTGATGAAAACGGTTATTTGGCAGAGCAAAGTAAAGATAAGTTGGGTAAAGTAAGTGTTGGTAAAAGTTGTATCCGTTTTAAAAAAATTGCTGATGTTGATACGAAAGAACTGGTAAATGTTATTAAAGAATCACAAGCTTGGTTCAAAGCAGGAAAAACCGCCTTCTAAACTTTCAAAATTTGTCCAACCGTAATTCCAATTAGTGTTGCGATAGAGCCAATGACAAACAGTTCAACAGCGCTTCTAAGTGGGCTATGATCAACTAATTTCCCTTTTATATAACCAATAATAAAGAGAGCGACAAAGGAAGCAATAATAGCAGCTAGTCTCGCGAAGGGCTGCTCAAACAGTACGATTGGAGTGATCGGTACCATTCCAGCAACTAAATATGAAAAAAACATTATTATTGCACCAAAAATCAAACTATCGTTATGACGACCAGTTTTATCCATCTGGTGCACGGCTTTTTCTGAGGAATACTGACCAGCAGCCATTGAGCTTGCCTCAACAGTTACTGCAACAAAAGCAGCTAGGATAATGATTGATTTGTCCTCAATTCCGGTGCTGATACCCAAGACAACTCCAGTCGTAGATACAAGACCGTCCTGAAGTCCAAATAAAGCACTGCGTAGATAATCTTCGTGAATATTTCCAAACACACTTTAATTATACAAGTATTAAAGAGGACAAACCAATAAATTAGTTGGCCAAATCTGAAATCAAGTAAATACTACTATTAGCAAGATCAGCTAGATAGATATTACCTTGAGAATCCTGACCAAAAGTTGAGATTTTATAAGGAGTTGCGGCAGCCAATTTAGATACCCAATTAACTCCATTTTTCTCAGCCAGATATACTTGACCGCTGCAATAATCAGCATAAAAATATTTTCCGTAAAGAGCTTTATATTTTGTTCCACGATAAACAAAACCACCAGTTACTGAGCAACGTTTTTCAGAATGATCATACTCAATTACTGGTAAGACGTAGCTTGATTTTTCTTTACACCCTGAAGAATTAAACTCTGAACTGCCTTCGAAACAACGCCAACCATAGTTAGCCCCACCTTTACTGTTGGCTTTCTCGAAGTTTATCTCTTCCAGTTTTCCTTGCCCTACATCAGCGATCCACAAATCTTTGGTAAGAGAGTCGAAACTAAATTTCCAGGGGTTACGTAATCCGTAAGCCCAAATCTCGCCTTTAGCACCGTCTTGATTTACAAAAGGGTTATTTTTGGGAATTAAATAGGGATCGCCATTATCGACATCAATCCTTAGAATTTTCCCAAAATAGTTATTTAGATTTTGGGACCGATTTTCAGGGTCTCCACCAGCACCACCATCCCCAATAGCAATATAAAGATAATTATCTGGACCGAAAGTGAGGTTCCCACCATTATGATTTGTATACGGCTGAGCAATTTTTAATAAAGTTTTTTCGGAAGCTAAATCTACTGAATTTGATTGATTATTAGCTTGAAATCTGGCAATGACGGTATTTTGAGATTTGTCGATATAATTGACGTAAAAATATCCGTTTGTTGTGAAATTTGGATGAAACGCCACCCCAAGCAAACCCATTTCTCCTGCAAAAGTAACTTTACCAGAGATATCCAAAAAGGGAGTTTTACTTATTTCATTGTCAGTTAGAATATTAATTTTTCCGGCCTGATCCGCAATAAAGAGTCTTTTGTCAGTTTTGTCTGGCAAACTGGAAATTTCGATTGGGGCTCCCAGATCCGTAGCGAGCAATGTTAGGCCAATTCGCGGAGAATTAATTTTTTGCTGATT
>JANWIZ010000027.1 GCA_025449635.1 Patescibacteria group bacterium | reverse complement strand
TAATGTTAGGAACTCATTTTGCAGATCTTTCTCAATTAATTCCCAAGATATTCTTCCTAGCTTTGGCTATTCTTTTGATACTTGAGGGGCTAAGACTTGATAAGTACTTATCTAACAAATTTGGCCTACCGCTAACTTTTGGTGGGGTAAGTTTAATGGCTGTAGCTATCATCAGTTTCTCGGCTTTTTATCTACAAGAACCTGATGAGAATTCTTCAACTTCACTGGGAATACACGCCCAGCATATTAAATTGGCCCAACAAGCACAAACAAATAGTTCAAGCTCTCTACCAAACTTACCTGGTTTAGTTGGTGATCGAACTCGTCGCTACAGTGTGTCGGTCGATCACCCCCAGCAAATTAGTCCAAATCAAGAAGTTGAACTGATTTTCAAAGTTTTTGATGCTAGTAGTGGTAAAAATGTAACGATTTTTCAAAAACCATACGAAAAAACTTTTCATTTAATAATTGTTGCTGATAGTTTCGAGTACTTTGCCCATATTCATCCAGAACAAAGTGGTACCGAGTTTAGAATATCAACAACTTTCCCGAAAAACGGAGCTTATCACCTTTACACTGACTTTCAACCCCTCGGTGCCATTGATCAACAAATAGCCTCAACTTTGCTTGTTGGAAGCTCAAATGCTGCACCGACCAAACTTACTCCTGATAAAAACCTGACCAAAACCTTCGGAAACTATAAAGTAAGATTAGAAACTTCGGGTAAATTTAGTGCCGCTGCTATGTCGCTTGGGCAACAGAAGATTACCTTTGCCCTATCTGACATTAATAACAAACCAATCACTGATCTTGATCTTTATCTAGGAACCTTTGGTCACCTAGTCATGATAAATTCCGAAACTTTTGATTATATTCATGTTCACCCTTACAGTTTTACAAAAATCCCGGTTAATGCTAAAGGGGGACCGAGGGTTGAATTTCTACCGATTGGAATTTATGGCCCCTTTAAACCTGGGGTTTATCAGGCGTATGCTCAATTCAATCACAATGGTCAGATATTATTAGCAACTTTTACCCTAAATGTTGGAAAATAATTTTCGCTCGCTAAAACTGTTACTTTTAATATTTGTTTGCTTTCTAAGTTTTCCCACTTCTGTTTTTGCCCATGTTCTTGTTAAAGATGGCTCGATTGGGGCTGTGGTTCATATAAGCCCAGAGGATGACCCAATTGTTGGGGAAAGTGCTAGCTTCTTCTTCGAATTCAAAGACACCAAGAACAATTTTGAACTTGAGGACTGTATTTGCACGGTAAAAATTCGCTTTTCTGGAACTGAGGTCCATTCTGAGCAACTAAGCGATGGGTCCAGCCTAGCTTCGCCTAGCTTTTCTTATTCCTTTCCGCAAAAAGGTGTCTATAAATTGGTCGTAGAAGGTTCTCCTAGTACTGATCAGTCATTTAATAGTTTTAAACTTGAATATGATTTAAGGGTTTCCAGAACTAGTAGTGGAGATGGCCAGCAAAACTTCTTAACTGAAAATATTCAGTACCTTGCGCTTGTAGCTATTCTTTTACTTTTCCTTTGTGTTGCTTTTTACAATCGTCCAAAGAAAAGACCTCAGGAGCCAAAATCCCCGTCAAAAATGCCTGTTCTTTTTCTCCTAATTTTAGCTGCCTTTATTCTGCACCAAACTTCACTTACCTATCTGATACCGAGTCACCACCAAAGCACTGATCAACATCAAGAACATTCCTGCTGTCTGAGTCCACAAGCACTGCCAGTAACTTATCAAACAGTTGAAACGCCTATCAATAGTCAGACGGAAAAGCTTTTGACCTCTTCTACTCCTCTAGGGTTTGTTTTCTTTGGACAAACCAATACTCGATCCCCTCCAAGTTTTTCCTAGGCTAAAAGAAGGGTGTTTATTATCTTATTTTAGAGGAATAAATTATGAAATTTAAGAAAAAAATCTTCACTGCCAGTGCAATTGCTCTCACAATCTTTACACTAACTGCTCAAAGCGCACTGGCTCATGTTGCAGTCACACCAGCAGAAGTTGTGACTGCGAGTCGACAGGATTTTAGTGTTGGGGTCCCAAACGAAAAGGATATTCCAACAACTTCTGTTCGACTAGTACTAGCAGAAGGTCTTTCGAGCGTCACGCCTTACGTTAAACCAGGTTGGGACATTGAGATGAAAACTTCTGGGGAGGGTGAGGACGCTAACATTACAGAGATTATCTGGAGCGGTGGGAAGATTAGTCAAGGTTTGCGAGATGTTTTTGTCTTTAGAGCAATGACCCCGGCTGATGAAACTACCCTAGTCTGGAAAGCCTACCAAACTTACTCAGATGGGACAGTGGTTTCCTGGGACCAAGAAGAATCTGAAGACGGTCATGATGAGGCTGAGGATGAGACCAAAGGTCCCCAATCAGAAACCAAAGTTGTAAAGGCTCTTTCAACAGATCACGTTTCTGAAAAAGAGTCGCCTCAATTGTTAAATTGGGTAGCTTATGGAGCACTATTAATTGCTGCTGTCAGCTTGGCGTTGAATTTTCGCACATTGCTGCCAAAGAAATAATTTTGGTAAAAAAAGGAAATCAGCAAACAGGGCTTTTTAGCCCTGTTTGTTTTTAGTTAAAACCTTACCTTTAATTTGTTTAAAAGCAATCTTCCCAATCGTATTGCTATCCAAACTATCAGCACTATTGTCTCCAACAACAGTGGCGCTACTGCCATCTAGCAGAGCGACCTTCTTGATTAACTCTTTACCCTCAAACTCAAAGATAATAATATCCCCGATCTTCGGTCTATTAAATAAATACGCCCAGGTATAAACCCAAACAACCTCGTTTTCTTTGAAAGTCGGTTCCATACTATGACCGGCTATTTTATATCGGGAAAAAGGAGTTAGTTTCACTTTGCAGCGGCTTTTACTTGAGAGAAAATTTCGGCGATTTTGTTCACGTTTGTTTTCAATTGCTCTGCTGCCTCAAGGATGACTTCGCGCTTATTCTTCGAACAAAGTTTAGTGGTTTCCCAAACCAAACTATGTAATTCTGGGAAGCTCCTGCTGTTGTCTTCATTGAAAAAATCAGTCCAAAGAATTAGTACTTCTTTTTTACAAATTTCGGCTTGCTGTTCTTTTACCAACACATACCGGGTCATATTGTTGTGAAAGTTGACTCTCGAAGCCTGGTCCTTTTCGTCGATTGCTGGAGGGTTGAGAATTTTATCGACCATTTTAGACACTGCCGCAGCTGCCAGTTGGGCTGGTGTAGCGTCATAAATCCCACAGGGAATATCACAATGCGCGTAGGCTATTTTAATTGGGAATAATTTATCAAGTAATTTCATAAAAACTCCTTTGTTAAAGTATTCTACCAAAAAAAGAGTAATTTTACGAAGTGCTATAATCATTTGCGAGAGAAAGGAGATTCGATGGTCAATATAGGGTTTTTAGGTCTGCCGGGAACTTCTTTTCCCAAACTTTCTACAGCAATTTTAGATAGTGGTGCCAAACGAGGAGCGAGTATTGAAGAGTTGCTAGAGTATGCAAGCGTTCATACCGAAGAGATGACAGTTGGCCAATACTTAGCTCCTGCAAGCCGAAAACGTCGAAGAGGGGATATTTGTATGGCAACTTTGATCATCTCACCAATAGGTGCTCGAATCTGTTGGCCACCAGTCGAAGGAAGAGTTCTAGACGAAGGTCAAAGTGTAGCTGTAGTGTTTGACTCCTAAAAAGTGTCCCTTAAGGGTGATAATTAACTTATTACCCTTTTTTTATTGTGGTTTTTGAAAAACTATGCGGGAGGTCTGTCTGAAGTGGCGAGCTCAGACAGACCTAATGGATCTGGTGCATTATCTACTCCGTATGTTGTTGTATTTGGCGGCTTCGGCTCGCATGATCTGGGCAAGAATATCTTGACCGAGTAAGTCTAGATACTTCTCTCGAAGATCTTTTAGCTGTTTCTTACGAATAGCTTCGAGATCCTCTCTGTCAGCATTTTGCTGAAAGCCAGAAAACCAGCTTTCCCAGATCAAACTTACCTGCTTAGTAACCTCATCAACCAACTGCTCCTGTGTCGTGCACTGCAGAACCAACTCAGATCACCTCCTTTCTGACAAATTCGCCACTTGATCTGAGTAACTGCGCCCAGTTTAAGATACTAAATAAAAATAGGAAACAAACAAGCCAGCGATTTGAGATTTAAAAGTAAGGTTAGCTTTTTAATAAAAAAAAAGCGACTTAGTTTTAAATCGCTTAAACCCTTATTTAACTTATTAGCTTTCGACATCTTCAACTACTGGGATAAATTCAGAATCTTTCCAGGACAAATTGAAAGCTGATTCTCCCCTGACCCAATCGGCGTATAAAGAGTCTGGGTTAAAGCCCTCGCTAGTTTGAGCTATGCTAAAAGAGCCCGTGATTAACCTGTCCTTAAACATAGACTCAAAATCAAACCAGATTACCTTCAAACCTACTGTTCCAGGAATAGAGTGCTGCGTTTGTGCATCGGTAATTTTGACAATACCAACGAACTCCTCGACTTTCGCGATAGCTTCGCTAAGCTTCATCTTTCTCCTCTCGAAAGATCTGGTCCATCAAAGTAGGCTCAATTACTCTTAATCTCTCCCAGTTTTGTCGAGTAGATCTCTCTTGCATCACTGGGTAAGCCAGTGCACGAAGTAATAGTGCATTCAATCTCCTTTGCCTCAGCCAAATAAAGATCCTGAAACCCAGAAGAATCGCGATGCCAAAGATCCATAAAATCAATTCAGGCACTTTCTTCCCTCCGATCCTACGCGTTTTGATGCACTGCACATTAACAGTTTTAAACCTGAAAGTCAACAACTATGGGTTGTGGTTTGGCTCGCTTGGGTAACATACTCTAAAACCTATTATGTTAAAATCTAACCTGGTATGAAGTTAACAAACGATACCTACACAATTTCGATTGGTACTAAGAATTTTACCGAGCGTTATTTTCGAGATAAAGTTGGCTGGATGAAAATTTCTGCCCGCGGCAAGACATTTAGGATGACTGCTGAGCAAGTGCTCAACCACCTTTTACCTGCACTGTCCGGTGTTAAATCAAATCTTACTGTTAAAGTAGAACACAAGGAGAGGTCTGAGAACTAACTGGCTCGTCTGGTTAACTAGTTGAGAACTTATTATAATAATATTTGCTTATGAACAAGGCTATTCAAACCTACAATGAATCCCAGAGAGAGAATGCAAAAGTAATTTGTGAATTGCTCTGTCGTGAAATTCAAAAAGGTTTACCTGAAACAGAAAGTAAAATCTGGCATGGTGCTCCCGTGTGGTTTATAGAAGGTAATCCAACTGTTGGTTATGACGTGCTGAAAAACTGTGTTCGGCTACTTTTTTGGAGTGGTCAGTCCTTTGATGAAGATTATTTGAAGCCAGAGGGTAGTTTTAAAGCAGCTGAGGCACGCTACACAAACACAGATCAGATCAACAGTAGTGATGTAAAACGCTGGCTGGAAAAATCTAAAAAAATTCAATGGGATTACAAAAATATCGTCAAACGCCGTGGTGAACTTATCCGTTTGAAGTAACTTTGACTCTCTCCGCTCGACACACTTAAAGTTTATTACTCAATTTACTCTTAAGATTAATGTATACTAATTGCAATGCAAGCTTTTATTCACGATATTAAAGAAAAGGCAAAGGAAAATACTAACTTTAGACAGGTTTTGGCGACCAGCGAACACACCCAAGTAGTTGTCATGAGTATTCCTCCTGGCGAAGACATTGGGGAAGAAGTTCATTCGAGTAATGACCAAGTTTTATATTTCGTTGAAGGACAGGGCAAGGCTATTTTGGAAGGCGAGGAAAGGACATTTGGTGAAAATGATATCTTCTTGGTAAAGTCAGGGACTAAGCATAATTTCATTAATACAGGTCCTAAGGACCTAAAAATTATCACGGCTTATTCCCCGCCACATCACCCTGATGGAACGATTCATAAAACAAAATCCGAAGCTGAAAAAACCGATTATTAAGTATGGAACATATCGCTACAGAGCCTTGGGTTAATATAACCCTAGACTTTGAAGCTACTACACACATTTCAGGACTTATACGGTATTGGGGGGATTTCCAGCTTTATTCGCCAGCTTTTCGAATTGCTTCAAGATCAAGTTTTTTCATTGGCAGGAAGACTTTTGTTACTGCCTCCGCTTTTTCAGGGTCGCGCATCATTTCATCCAAAATTCTTGGTGTTACTTGCCACGTTACACCAAATTTGTCCGTACACCACCCGCACTGTTCAGCTTCAGGAACAGCGGAAAGTTTTTCCCAGAAGAAATCAATTTCTTCTTGTGTTTCACATTCAATGATGTAGGATGTTGCGCCGTTAAGTTTGAATTGATCAACAGGACCACCATTAAGAAGCATGAAGCTTATTCCATCAAGCTCTAACTCAGCTGTCATTACAGATCCCTCTGGTCTTCCGGAAACTTCTTCACTTGCTTTAGGATTTTTTGTGATGTCTCCAATTTTTGCCTGATGATCACCAGGGGCTGAATTGAAAGTATCTATGTAGTAGTTTGCTGCCTCTTCTCCGTCATTGTTAGCAAACCAGATGCATGTAATTAGTTTACTCATTTTATTTATTCTAACATATTTTATGTCAGCACTTCGCGATAATTGCTTGGTTATAATAAAAACTAATTGGCTCGCTTTGGTCGATTATGTTGGAACTTTTTATCAAAGTAATTTTTATTAACTATAATTCAGAATGCTCCAGTTTTGACTTCTCCTGCACGTTTGTATGAAGCAATAATTACACCACTTGGGGAAATTTTAGAATAAACTAGTGTGAACGAAAAAGGCATTGTACCTTTATCAAACAAACGTTTTCCGCTACCTAGAGTAATAGGAAATATTTTGAGCCAAAATTCAT
>JANWIZ010000026.1 GCA_025449635.1 Patescibacteria group bacterium | reverse complement strand
TGTCACATCAATCAAATCGTTTGAATGAAAGAATAGATCTTTTGTTTCTCCGTCACGAGCTATAAAACCAAAACCTTTGTCTGTCTTTGTTTTAATTGTTCCGTTCATAGTTCTTTTTATAGATTTAAAATTTAAATCTAACTTGTACCTCCTTTCGTTAAAACGATTATACTATATTAGTCATAATTTGACTATATATAGCTTAAATTATGGTAATTTAATTGCTCTATGAAAGATTTTTTTCTTGTACTTTCAGCCATAATAACGATTGCCGCTGTGATTCCGTACCTCCGCGATACCCTTCGAGGGACTACAAAGCCAAATATTGCTTCCTGGTTCACTTGGACACTACTTTTTACCGTAGCGACTGTCGCGGAATTTGCAGCTGGAGAGATTAGAACAGCTTTTTTTACACTTTCTATCGCGATCGAAACTAGTTTAGTAGTTGTTCTTGGGTTTAAATACGGCTACGCAAAATATACAAAATTTGATGCCGCCTGCCAAATCGGTGCTCTTTTTGGATTTATACTTTGGTGGTTGTTTAATAACCCTTTAGCGGCACTTATTTTGGTCGTGGTAATAGATTTTTTAGCTTGTTTACCAACACTCGAGCACTCTTGGTTTAGCCCAAAGGAAGAAACTTGGATAACCTTTGCTCTGTCTGGTGTGGGTGGGGTTGTTGCCATACTTGCCTTAAATTCGTTTAATATGACTAGCCTGCTGTATCCAATCTATATTGTTTTGATAAATATTTTAATAACTTCAGTGATACTATCAAGAAAGCAGATTTTACACTCTCGTTTTTGACAAAAAAAACTTTCTTCTTTAATATGTAAGCCAATGAAAAAGTTCCTGCTGGTGGCAATTCTTTTGCTCGGGTTTATCTCATTAAGCCTTTTTTTCTTACTTTCAGCATTTAGTATTACTAACGCAGAAACCCCTAAAACAGTAGATCTAGGGAATTTTTTTGTTGATGGGGAAAATAGGATAGCCTCTCCAATAAATCAATATTATTCCCAAGCACAAACAAGTAATAAAACCCTTGCAGCTGTTGGAAGATCGGACAGTCGACCAGTAATCATTGATAATTTTCTTTCTAGCCATAAGTCTCCTATGTCAGGTATGGGAGCTGTTTTCGTCAGAGAAGCAGATAAATATAATATTGACTATCGACTTTTGCCAGCAATAGCGTTTCAAGAATCAACCCTAGGGAAAAAAATTCCTCGCGGTTCTCACAATGCCTTTGGCTGGGCGATCTATACTGGGGCAAACAGTGGGGCTAAATTTGATGGCTGGGAACATGCGATTGAGGTAGTTGCCAAAGGCCTGAAGGCGAAGTATATCGATCAGGGGCTCGCAACTACTGAGGCGATTATGACTCGCTACACCCCTGACAGCAACGGTTCTTGGGCGTTTGGAGTCAACTTTGCCATTGAGGAAATGACCCCAAAATAATCTAGGGTATTTGACTTTCGGCTATTTTTTTGCTATACTACTCATATAAATCTTGTCTCCAAAGGACAAGTTTTTTTATTTGCCTTGAGTATTTCAAGGTATTTCTTTTTCTCCCGTTATCGGGAGGATATGATAAACCTAATTCTCCGGACTTCTGCCATAGTTGCTATTGTAAGTTCAATATTAGCTTCTAGTCCCACAATTTCAAATCAAAACCAAATAGCTGACAAGGCTACTTCTTTGCAGGTTGAATCTGCGCAGGCTCAAACAAACGCAATTGTTGCCTCAGTTATCGCTAAGGAGGATGATCGTGCTCAAAAACTGGAACGTTATTTTCAGCTTAAAGGATCTCCTTTTGCTGGTCAGGCGACTGGATTTGTCGCTATTGCCGATAAATATGATATTGACTGGACTTTGCTTCCTGCAATTGCCTATCTTGAGTCACAGTTGGGTAAGCATGTTCCTGCAGCCTCTTACAACCCATATGGTTGGAACAATGGTCGAATGAGCTTTAAAAGCTGGCTCGAAGCTACAGAGACAGTTGCACAAGGACTTCGTACTCGTTACGCTCCAACTGGTGAGGTAACCGCTTATCGTATCGGAAAGAAATATGCTGCCAGCCCTACCTGGACGGTTCGTGTTGTAAAATATCAAGCTGAAATCACTAAAATCTAAAGGGGTTTGTTAAAACACCCGCAAAGCTTTAAAATCGTAGAGTTATGGACTTTCGTTCCTCTCTAGCTATTTCAACTGCAAAAACTATTAAGTTTTTAAATAGGCGTTTTGGCACCGGAGGCACAGCGGCTCCCGGACTTGCTGCACTTTATCTAGATCAGAATTTTCTGAGAAAATTGTCAGACAAACTAGATACCACACTGCTAATAACAGGAACCAACGGTAAAACTACTACCAGTCGAATAGTTGGAAATTTTTTGGAATATAGCAATATTGATTATATTCACAACCGCCACGGTTCAAACTTAGAAAGAGGTTTAATCTCTGCTTTTATAGATAAAACCGATTTTACAGGGAAATTAAAAAGTAAGATTGGAGTCTTTGAAACCGACGAGGCCGCATTAAGAAAAATAATAACCAAAACTTCTCCCAAAGTATTGACTATAACAAATTTATTTCGTGACCAACTTGATCGTTATGGGGAGGTCGATACAATCAAGAAAATGTGGCTGGAAGTTGTTTCTAATCTTGATGAAAGTGTCACTTTAGTTTTAAATGCCGACGACCCCACTGCCGCATTTCTAGGTAAAGAAGCAAAGTGCAAAGTACTTTATTTTGGTGTCGAAGACAAAATAGTCGATTTAGAAAAACAACCCAGTGCAGTCGATAGTATTCGATGCCCAGTTTGTTTTAGTGAACTTGTTTATAGCGCTTATTACCTTTCACATCAAGGGGTTTATAAGTGCAATCAGTGTAGCTTCAAACGGCCCAAAGTCGATATTGCCGCAAAACAAATAAAACTCGGTAAAGAGGAGAGCGAATTTATTTTGCTTGACGGTGACAATCTTGATCTTCACCTCACTGCAAAGCTTCCAGGACTTTATAATATCTATAATTGTTTAGCGGCTTATTCAACCCTCAAAGCGGCTGAGTTTGAGATGGACGTATTCCCAATAATTCTTAATGAATTTAAGCCGGTTTTTGGACGAAATGAAAAATTGGTTGTCGACGGTAGAAACATCGTCGTCGCTTTAGCCAAAAATCCAACTGGATTCAATGAAATAATTCGTACTTTTTTAAATCAAAAGAGCCAAACAGTGCTTATTGCAATAAACGATCGAATTGCTGATGGCAGGGACGTTTCTTGGCTTTGGGACGTCGATTTTGAAGTATTAACTGAAAGTCAAACTCGTTTTTTTACTAGTGGGGTTCGAAGTGCTGACACGGCTCTGAGACTTAAGTATGCTGGTATCAAAAATATTAATGATATTAATTCTCTTAAAAACGCCTTTGACAACGCTCTTGCTTCAATTCCACAAAACGATACTTTAATTGTAATCCCAACCTACACAGCTATGCTTGAGCTTAAAAAAATCTTTACTGAAAAAAGTATTAGTGGGCATTTTTGGGAGGATTAAATGGAAAAAACAAACTTACAACTTAATATTACGTGGCTATACCCCAAAGAAATGAGCACTTATGGAGATCGGGGGAACATCCTAACACTCAAAAAGCGTGCTGAGTGGCGAGGTATTAAAGTCAATATTGACGAAATTGGTCTAAAGGAGTCTGTAAGGAGTGACGGGAATGATTTGTATTTTTTTGGTGGAGGTCAGGATCAAGCTCAAGATATTATTGCCAAAGATTTAAGCGAGCATAAGAAAAAATTTTTAGTAGAGGAATCTGATAAAGAAAAGGTGTTTTTGGGGATTTGTGGTGGCTATCAACTTTTTGGTCATTACTATAAAGATAACCGAGGAAATGAAATTCCAGGGATTGGAATTTTGGATGTCTTTACCGTTGCAGGAAAAGAAAGAATGATGGGTAATATTGTAGTCGAAAGTGAAATTTTAAAAGATAAGCTGGTTGGGTTCGAAAACCATTCGGGCAAAACCTATTTAGGCAAAAAAGCTAATAAACTTGGAACTGTTTTAGTTGGATCTGGAAATAATGGAGAGGATCGCACAGAGGGCGCGATGGAGAATAATGTTTATGGTTGTTATCTACACGGACCACTATTGCCGAAAAACCCTTTGTTTGCAGATTTCTTGCTCAAAGCGGCCTTAAAAAAGCGCTATGGCGATTTAGAGCTAGATTTTATAAATGATACCCTAGAACATACATCTCATGAAAAAGCTATCGAAAGGGCATATAAGACCCGTTAGCTGGTTTTTTGGCTAGTTTACTGATATAATCCAGGTTCGATTATCGTGCGGTCGTGGCGGAACTGGCAGACGCGCAGGCCTTAGGAGCCTGTGAGGCAACTCGTGGAGGTTCGATTCCTCTCGACCGCACCACCACCTTATGCAAAAGCTCCTTATCTGCACCCATAATCAAGGCAAATTTATTGAGATTTCTGAAGCTCTAAAAGATACTAAAATTAAGTTAGTTTCGTTGAAAGAAATTGGAATCGATTTTAAAGTTGAAGAGGTTGGAGAAACCTACGAGGAAAATGCTATTTTGAAAGCAAAAATCTGCGGTTCCAAATTTGGTTTGCTCGCTTTAGCAGACGATGCTGGTATTGAAGTTGCGGCCTTAAATGGGGCTCCTGGGGTAAATTCGAGAAGATTTTTTAAAACTGATATGGAAGATCGAAACCGGGAATTGTTGAATTTGATCAAAGAAAAACCAGATAAAAGTGCAAAATTTGTTGCCGTGGTTGCAGTTTATGACCCAAAGTCTAAATCAATCAAAACTTTTCGAGGCGAGGAAGAAGGACTCTTGGTAGAACCTAGAGGAAAAGCGAGGGTTAATCTTGGGTATGATACGATTTTTCTAATTCCCGAGTTAAACCAAACCTACGCTGAAATTGGTTTAGAGGAAAAAATGAAAAGATCACACAGAGCGCAAGCTGCTAAAAAAGCAGCTGTTTATATAAAAACTTTGCTATGAAAGTGGTTGTTTTTGGTACTTTTGATATTTTTCATCCTGGACATAAAGCTTTTTTGAAACAAGCGGAAAACCTTGGAGATTATCTTCTGGTGGTAGTTGCTAGAGATCAGAATGTAAAAATGGTTAAAGGAAACTTACCTATTAACACCGAGCTGAGGAGGTTAAAAGTTGTACGAAAGAGTAAACTAGCTAATAAAGTAATTCTTGGATCTAGAACAAACAATTACTTCACCACTTTGAGAACACATAAAATTAACCTGATTGCTTTAGGTTATGATCAAAAACCAACTATTCCACAACTGAAAAAAGCGCTAAAAAAGCATCACTTGGCAAATTTGAAAATAATTCGTCTGAAAGCTTACAATGCAAATAAGTTTAAAAGTAGTAAACTTTTAAATAATGTTTAACTCTAACGACGAGCGACGTACTCGTAACCGAACAAACCTTTCCTTAACGGCAATTTTTGCAATTCTTCTTGGAGTGGTTTTTTTGCTAAACAATTTTGGGATCCTTCCTTGGGAAATTTGGCAAAACGCTTGGAAATTTTGGCCAGTACTCTTAATTTTATTTGGAATTGAGGCCATTTTAGGTAGAAATTCTTCATTTCGCAGTTTAGGGGTTTTACTCTTTTTAATTTTTTTACTACCTTTGGTCTTGATTTTAAATCCACTATCTGGAAATATACTAGCAACTAAAAAAATTGAAATTGAGAAGCCACTTGGTAATCTCACTAAGAGTCAGCTTTTTTTAAACCTTGCTTCGGCAAATATTAAGCTTGATAGTCTGGAAATAGCTTCTTCAAAGGTTCTACAGGGAAGTGTGAGCTATTCATCAATCTTACCTAAGCCAGAACTAAAGGAGGAAAGTAAATTCGGACAGACTAAATTTAGTTTCACCCAACCAACAAAGACTATTCCTTTCTTAAATAATATTGGTAATAGCGTTAATTTAAAAATTTCAAAGCTTATTCCATATGACATCTTTGTTGAATCAAATACTGGCGATTTAGATTTCAATTTGAGTGAGATTCGAGTTGATTTTCTAAATATTGAAGCTGGAACTGGAAAATTTTTCTTTAATCTGAGTTCAAAGTATTCTTCAAAAGTTTATATTAAAGCAAACGCTGCTTTAGTCTCGTTTAAAATACCAAGTGAGGCTGGGGTTAGCTTTAAAACTAATTCTAGTTTGAAACAGCTAAATCTGCCCAATTCACGGTTCGAAAAAAAAGAAGAGATTTACAGATCGAAAAACTATGAGATATGTCCAAATAAAATAGACATTGAGCTGTCAGGGCCACTTTCAAGCGTAGAGATTAAATCTTGACATAGCAAGC
The DNA here is from genome assembly GCA_025449635.1 of Patescibacteria group bacterium. Taxonomy (GTDB): domain Bacteria; phylum Patescibacteriota; class Microgenomatia; order Woykebacterales; family RBG-16-39-9b; genus JANWIZ01. Next base: position 14,161 of record JANWIZ010000026.1, on the reverse strand, counting down.
AAGCAGCAGTAAAGTAAACTAGAAATGTCCAAAACAAACCAGGTAATTATTTTTAAGAGAATTATGAGCAACTTTGTTGCTGGGGGTTTGTTTTAACTGAGAGCTGAAAGTTAAAAGAAAATTACCCCCGGGAGGGGGTTTTTTAGTGGCCAAATCAAAAATTTTGGTTTGCCCACTGAAGAAAAAGGGTAAAGAAAGGAGAAGTCTCGTGACCTCAGTAATGGATAGAGTTGAAGTCGCATTAGGTAGTGAATCAAGTCTGGAGAAAGATAAGCGAAATTACCAAAATGTTGTCAAAAAACTAAACCGCTATTTTAGTAAGGAGTATCGTAGTAAGGGTCTAAGTCAACAACCTTCTCCTTGGAGAGTATTTCACCTAGTCCGTGAGGCAATCAGACTTCGACCCAAGGTTTACAGCAATAGTTTTGAGTTTACAAGTGTTGCAACTAATCTTATTTTGAATCTGGAAACTTGTGTTTCTTACGGCGTTGGTGAAGATACAAGAAAAAAGGCTCTCAGAATAGCGATTGATCTTTGCAAATTCCTCTGCCCTGAAGTAAAAGAAGAGATTGATTAAAGACCTTTGAATTTATAGGAGGTCTTTTCTTTTTGACTTCCTTTGCTACAATAGCCTCTACTATTGATTTAGAACCAATGTTCATAGATCGCTTTGCGCTCTGTTTCCATTGGAGAAAGGTATTTTAAATGGACTTAGTTCCAATGGTAATTAAAAAAGATCCGCACGGTGAACGGGCTTATGATATTTTTAGCCGACTTTTAGAGGAGCGAATTATTTTTCTTGGCGGTGCAATTAATGATGACATCGCAAATGTGATAATTGCTCAATTACTTTTTTTGGACCACGAAAATTCAGAGAAGGATATCAGCTTTTACATTAATTCTCCAGGCGGTTATGTCCACTCTACTTTGGCAATATATGACACAATGAAATTTATTCACTCTGAAGTTTCAACGGTGTGTGTCGGCATGGCAGCCTCTGGTGCAGCTGTACTTTTGGCTGGTGGCCAGAAGGGGAAAAGGATCGCTTTACCAAATTCTAAGATAATGATCCATCAACCACTTGGGGGTATTGAAGGCCAAGCAACAGATATTCAAATTCACGCTGAAGAAATGGTCAAAATGAAAAAACTACTCAATGAAATACTCGCTAAAGAAACTGGGAAAAAATTAGCTTTACTTGAAAAAGATACAGAGAGAGATTTTTTCATGAACTCAATCGAAGCTAAATCCTATGGTATAATCGATAAGGTTATTTCAACTGGAACTAAAAAATAGTTGGACGATTAGCTCAGTTGGTTAGAGCGTCGCATTGACATTGCGGAGGTCACTGGTTCGAGCCCAGTATCGTCCACCAGAAGAGCTATTGCGAAATCTTTTTTTGGAGTATAATAATTTATAAAGGAGGCTGCCTAAATGACTAAAGTTCTTATTTACATTAATATTATTGCAACACTTTTGTTGCTCTTTGCCGGGTTTGACCAAATCCTTAATTGGGGAATGATGACCAAAACAGGTTTGGTTTTTGTGATATTTACATCAGCAATTTTCTTGCTGATTACAACCTTCTTGCAAATCACGATGAAGGAAGAGTAATGGCTAGTGACGTCATTAAAATCGAAGTCAACGAAAAATCAGTAGAACTTAAAGTTTCCATTACAAAACTTATTCTTAATGGTTTTTTATCAGGTCTAGCTTGGGGTTTTGGTAGTGTGATTGGGGCTACTTTAGTTGTAGCTACAATTTTATTCTTACTTTCACAACTAGATACTGCTCCAATAGTTGGGAAATTCATTAGAAATGTAATAGACTCCATCAATAACATCCCGAACTTAAGATGAGTAATAATTTAGAAACACTTAGACATTCGACTGCACACCTACTCGCAGCAGCCGTAAAAGAGTTGTACCCAAAAACAGTTTTAGGTATTGGACCTGTTATCGAAAACGGTTTTTACTACGATTTTTCATTTAAAAGCGACTTTTCTACAAAAGATTTTTCCAAAATTGAAGCAAAAATGCAAGAAATCGCTAGCAAGAATCTTGCTTTTGAAAATCTGACAAAAAACATTAAGGATGCAATTAGCTTAACAACTAAATTGAACGAACCATTAAAAACTCAGCTTATTAACGAGCTCAAAACTAAAGGGGAAAGGGAAGTTACTTTCTATCAAACAGGAGACTTTATAGATCTTTGTACTGGTCCTCACATAGGAAATACTAGTGATATCAAGGTATTCAAACTACTTTCAAGTGCTGCAGCATATTGGAAGGGGGATGAAAAAAATATTTCGTTAACAAGAATTTACGGTACTGCTTGGGATACAAAAGCGCAGCTTGATGAATATTTGGTCAAGCTTGAAAAAGCAAAGGAGAATGATCATCGAAAACTTGGTAAGGAACTTGGGTTATTTGTTTTTTCCGATACTGTTGGTCAAGGATTACCACTCTTTACAGCTAATGGTGCGGTGATTTTTCGCGAACTAGAGCGTTTTATCGTTGACGAGGAGTTATCCCGGGGCTATAAGCATGTGATTACACCTCCTTTAGCCAAAGTCGACCTATACCGCCTTTCTGGGCACTATCCTTATTATAAGGAGACTATGTATCCTCCAATGAAGGTTGACCAGGACGAGCTAATTCTACGACCAATGACCTGTCCTCATCACTTTATGTTATTCAAATCAGAACCGCACAGCTACCGAGAATTACCTTTGCGTTTGGCTGAAATCTCACCCCAATTTCGATATGAAAAAAGTGGTGAACTTTCAGGTTTGATGCGCGTTAGAATGTTTACCCTAACTGATGCCCATATTTTTTGCACAAATGATCAAGTTAAGGACGAAATAGTCAAAGCACTGGATCTGATTGATTTTATGAATAAAGTTTTAGGTTTAAAAAAAGGAGTTGATTATCGATTTCGACTTTCATTAGGTGATAGATCTGAGACAGAAAAGTACTTTAAGGATGATAAAGCCTGGGATGGTGCTGAACAGGTACTTAGAGAAGTTCTCGAAAGCGGAAATTTCCCTTATTTTGAGGAAAAAAACGAAGCCGCTTTTTACGGACCAAAGATTGATATTCAAATAAAGAATGTTTCCGGAAAAGAAGAGACGGCTTATACAATTCAATACGATTTTGTATCACCAAAAAGATTTGATCTCAAATACAGTGACGATTCAGGTAAAGAGGTACTGCCAATTGTTATTCACCGTTCGTCAATCGGAGCTCTAGAAAGGACAATTGCATTTTTGATCGAGCATTACGCCGGAAAGTTACCGTTTTGGCTATCACCAGTACAATTTGAGATTATCCCTATTGCAGAGCGACACAGTAGTTATGCTAATGAAATACTAAATAATTTACTAAAAAAAGGGTTTAGATCTGAGGTTAACAACAAAAATACACCAATGGGCTCAAAAATTCGTGATGCTCAACTTCAGAAAATACCTTATATGCTAATACTCGGCGACAAGGAACAAGCTCAAAAATCTGTGGCAGTTCGTACCATTGAAGGTGAGGACTTGGGTATGCTCTCGCTGACGAAACTTTTAGAGCTGGTTTCTACTCAAATTCCACTGCATTCATGAACGAGATTCAAAAAGCAGCTTCTGTGCTAAATCAGGAAGGTATTTTGATTTATCCTACAGAGACAACTTACGCCATTGGAGCTAAGTTAGATTCGAAATCAGCTATAGCAAAGGTTTACCTAATTAAAAACAGACCGGTAGACCAACCCACTAGTGTTATTTTTTCTGATTTAGATCAAGCAAAAAAATATTGTTACTTTACTAAAGAGGAGCTAAAAATTGCTCGAGATTTTTGGCCAGGACCTTTAACTATTTGTCTTAAACCAAAAGTAATTGTTCCAAGTTCTATATTGGGGGGAAAGGAAACTGTTGGTGTTCGAGTACCAAGCTTACCTTGGGTAAGGAATCTAATTAAGGCTGTAAATACCCCATTAATTTGCCCTTCAGCAAACTTCAAGGGAAAATTAGCTCCAGTAAAACGTGCTGAGATTGACAAAAAGCTTATTGACCTGGTAGACTACGTTGTCGATATTGAACCTGAGGGTCGAAAACCTTCAACGATCATTCAGCTTACAGGTAAAACTGTTAAGATAATTAGAGACGGTGAGATTAAAAGAAGTACAATAATAGCAAGACTCAAAGGAGTTTAAACATAGGAAAGTATTACAAATTAAATCAGAATATACGTGCTGCTTCGGTTAGACTTTTGTCTAACGATAATAAGCAAATCGGAGTTGTAAGTTTGGAAGAGGCGCAAAGCCAAGCACGAAGCATGGGATTGGATCTGGTTGAAATTTCGCCTAACGCCGATCCACCAGTTGTTAGAATTGTTGATTTTAAAAAATTTAAATATGAAGAGGCAAAACGGGAAAGAATAGCTAGAAGAAACACTCATGAGACAGAAACTAAGGAAATTTGGCTTGGGCCATTGATCGGGAAGCACGATTTCGAAAATCGCATCAGACGAGCAAAGGAATTTCTTGGTGAAGGTGACCGAGTAAAACTAACAGTAAAGTTTTCTGGTCGGGAGATGCAGCATCCTGAGTTTGGTCATAAAGTTTTAAACAATGCAAAAGAAGTTTTGGCAGAATTAGCAGAGGCTGATGGAGAACCTAGGTTTTTAGGAAGAAATTTAAGCCTCGCTTTTAAACCGACAAAGAAAGTAGCTAAGTAATGAAAATTAAGACAAAAAAAGCAGTAAAAAAAAGATTTGTAGTTTCCTCAAAAGGGAAAATTTCTAGAAGTGGGGGTTTAAGCTCACACCTAAAGCAACATAAGTCCAGTCGTCGCTTGAGAGCACAGGCGGAACCAAAGGAAGTAAGCAAAAGTGATGAGCGAAAAATTCGCCGTCTTTTGGCAAAATAATTTATGGCTAGAGTAAAAAAGGGTCAAACAAAAAGAGCAAAGCATAAAAAAATACTGAAAAGTGCTAAGGGGTATTTTGGTGCTAGAAGTAAGCTGGTTAGAACCGCAAAAGAGGCTGTTATGCATGCAGGCGCTTACGCGTACGCAGGTCGGAAACAACGAAAGCAGCAAAAAAGAACTGGTTGGATTACCAAAATAAACGCTGCTCTTGGGGAAGACTATTCCTACAATAGTTTCATAAACTCACTTAAAGAACGAAAGATTGAGCTTGATCGAAAGATTCTAGCAGAAATCGCTGAAGTTGACCCAGAGACATTCAAAAAAATCATCAAATAATTTTTTTAAACCTAACCACACATTTAACTAACTTATAGTTAATCTATAGTTTGCCCCATAGTCTTGACATATAGGTAAAAATGTGCTATTATTGTACCAATTAATCGACTTTTTGGTGGGAAGTTCATGTAGGGCAGGCGTGAGCTTCCCATTAAGCGGTCGATTTTTTTTGTTTGCTATTAACTTTAATATTTTAGTATCATTAGAAGCTAGTGATAACTAAGGAAGTATTAAAAGAATTTGAGCAGAGTTTTAAAGCTCATCAAAAAGAAGCCAAAACCGTCGAAAAGATTGAGGAGTTAAGAATTCGCTATCTTGGACGTAAACACGGTCTTCTTCAAAAACTTTACTCCGAGATACCTAAACTCACTAATGATCAAAAAAAAGAATTTGTTCCTGTCTTAAATTCACTAAAAGAGCTGATCACAAACTCGTTCGAACTCAAAAATTCACACCTCAAAGAAAGTAGACCAAAACCACTTAACTCAGAATTATATGAGATTGATCCAACGATCCCAGGGTTAAAACCAAACATCGGTCATTCACACCCAACACTTAAAATCATTAAGGAAATTAAGGAAATCTTTGCCTATTTAGGGTTTGATTGGACCGATGGTCCGGAGGTAGAGTTTGATAGCTATAATTTTCAAAAACTAAGGCTACATAAAGATCATCCAGCCAGAGATACTCAACAAACTTATTATATAAATGACGAAGTCCTGCTGCGAACTCAAACTTCTTCAATGCAAATTCGCTACATGGAAAATCACAAACCACCGATTAGAATGCTTTTTCCAGGCAGAGTCTATCGAAGAGAACAGCTTGACGCAACGCATTTACCTGCTTTTTACCAAATTGAAGGTTTACTCGTTAGCGAAGCGGCAAAAATGACTGACCTGATTGGGACTCTCGATTATTTTGTAAAAAAAATGTTTGGTGAGAAAACAAAAGTTCGGTTTTATGGCCATCATTTTCCTTATACTGAACCATCTATTGAAGTTGAAGTATTGTACAAAAATGGCAAATGGTTGGAAATTTTGGGTGCTGGAATGATTCATCCTGAAGTTTTGAAAAATTGCAATATCGATCCAAAAAAGTATCGTGGTTGGGCTTTTGGTATGGGGCCGGAACGAATCGCGATGCTTAAGTACGGGATTGAAGATATAAGATTATTTTACTCAAACGATCGTCGCTTTTTAGATCAATTCTAATGTTATGTTAGTACCACTAAATTGGTTAAAGGAATTTGTCAATATTAATCAAAGCGCTGAGAGAATCGCTGAGAAACTTTTACTTTCAGGAACAAAAGTTGAAAGTATTCAAAGGCAAGAAGGGGAAGCTGTTTTCGAACTAGAGGTCACTCCAAACCGCCCTGATACCCTATCAATACTTGGTGTTGCTCGAGAAGTCAGCGCATTATTTGAAAAAGACTTAATACCTCCAGAAATAAACTTACTTTCTCCAATCAAATTTCCAACTAATAAAGTTTCAATAAAAATTAAGGATAAACAGCTTTGTCCAAACTACAGTTTAGTAAAACTTGGAGGTTTTAAAGTCCAAGAGTCAGATGAATGGATTCAAAAATACTTGAAACTTTCGGGAATCCGCCCAATTAATAACATAGTTGATATAACTAATTTAGTAATGCTAGAACTGGGACAACCAATGCACGCTTTTGATAATCGCAAAATACAAGGGGAGCTTCTTTTAAGAGGCTCTGAGCAAGGAGAAACTGTCGTAACTCTAGATGGAATCGAAAGAAAACTCAATGAAGGAGCAATTATCATCGAGGATGAAGAGAAATTGGTTGATTTGGCTGGATTAATGGGTGGGAGAAACAGTGAAATTGATGAAAAAACTGAAGAAGTACTTTTGATGGTTCCAGTTTATGACAGTCTGGCTATCAGAAAAGCCTCAATACATACTGGTTTACGAACAGAGGCATCAAGTAGATTTGAAAAAAAACTCGATCCTAATTTACATTCGTTTGCAGCCAACAGAGCTGTTAAACTTTTTGTCGAGGAAACCGGTGCTCGTTTAGAAAGTTCAATTTTTTCTTTTGGAGCAGCAGCGACAGAAAGGTTTTTGAATATAGAATTAGATTCAGTAAAAAACGTACTGGGTTTAAATTTAACCCGTGAGGATATTTTTGATTTTCTGACCCCACTTGGTTTCCGAGTCAGTATGTCCCCATTAAGGGAGGGTGAGCTTACCATTCAGATCCCGAGCCATCGGGGAGATATACTACTTTCAGAGGATATAATCGAAGAAATAGCTAGGATGTACGGTTACAATAACTTCCCTAAGACCTTACCTCAAGATTCTGTTCCGATACAAAATGAAATATTTAAAAAGAAACATGAAGATGTTCTAGAGGATTTCCTACTTAACTCTGGATATAGTCAACTAACAGGCTATAGCCTTGTATCCGAATCTGATCTCAAAAATCTTAGCTTTCCAATTAATAAAGCCCTGAAGGTATTACACCCGACAAGTTCTGAATTTACCCATCTTAGGCCTAGTTTACTGATAAATCTTATTAAGGCTTTCGCGACCAACAGAGATTATGATCAAAACTCATTTTTTGAAATAGCAAAAGAGTTTTCAGCCGACATTGATAAAAAGACTAATTTACCCAGTCAAAGACAAGCAGTTGTTTTTGGCAACAATTTTTCACTTGGAAAATTGAAAGGTGAACTAGAAACTCTATTCTTGATGTTTTATGAGTCCTTTAATCAAATAAGTTTAGTGAGTGATGAGATTTGGGAGTTTGGTGTAACTTTTGAAACTAAAGAAGGTGTTGTGGCCAAAGCGGGTAAGCTGCAGCGTGCTTTAACAAGCAGGTTCGAAGAGGAAAAACAGATTTTTGCAGCTTGGATTGATTTTGAGAAACTAAAAGATAGTCCAACTAAACAATTTTACAAACCTCTTCCAAAATTCCCAGGTATCTTTGAAGATATTTCTTTTTACCTGGCAGAGAATTTTCCAATAAATAAAGTAATTAATGAACTAAGTCGTTTAGACAAGCTCATTTACTCCGTTGAGTTAAAAGACGTATTTCTCCGAAATGAAAAACGATCATTTACTCTTGGTTTGGAGTTTCGAGATGAAACAAAAACATTGGTTACGAAAGATATTGAAAAGGTGCGCTCCAATATTGAAAAAACGCTACAAAAGAAATTTCAGGCTAAGCTAAGAAAAGAGTAACTTTCTCTAATTCAAAACTATCAGTGTAATAGTTTCTGTATCAAAATTTCCAGCAGCATCAGTCGCCTGCACTGTAATCGTATAGTTACCATTTGGAATATTAGTAAAAGAACCTCTATATGGTGATGAGGTGTCTGTTTTCGGTGTTGTAATTGCCGGATTAATTGAAAACTTTACCTCTGTTATTGGCTGACTTGTACCGGTTACAGTCGCTTCAATTGTAAAGTTCTTATCTTCCGTCTGACCCGAAGTATGGGAAGTTATAGTGACACTCAGGTTGTCCGAAGTGGTGAACACACTGCTGTCTGATTGGGTTGGTGGGCAAGGTTTACACATAGTTTTACCGTTTTGGAAGAGTTTTGAATAAGGATCATAGAGCACTGTAAAAACCTTATCCTCGGCTTGACCGGCGGCTTCACAAGCTGGGGTTGAGAGTAAACCAGACGGCTTACAAATTCTTACCTTCACGTACATATCATTTTCTGGAGGCAAATTGTTTTTAGCAAAAACTTCTCTCCTTTTACCAGTTGTATATTGGCTGGCTTTTTGCCCGGTTCTACTATCAACTTCAACTTCAACGATGCCATCTGGACGAGGAAATTTTTCGGCTGGTTTATTTTTGAGCACCCCCTCCATAATGTCATGATAAATCGGAGCCGCACCAGTCACACCAGAAGCAAGGGAAGGGTGCATCGGAGTATTGTCGTTATTTCCGACCCAAGTACCGACGGTATAAGAATTTGTATAACCAAAGGTCCAGTTATCGGTTTTATATTCGGAGGTACCAGTTTTAACACCAATTTCACCTTTAAAATGAAGTCGGTTTGCCCAGTAAGAGCCGTACCCCTGAGCTTTGGCGTTTTTATCAGAAAGAATATGGCTTATTAGGTAGACTAATTGCTCTGAGACCACTTGGCGACCTTGCTTTGGCTTAAATTCCTCCAGAACCTTACCTTTCGAATCAGTTACTTTAAGAATAGCCGTTGACTTAACCTCTTTCCCCATATTTCCCAGAATAGCGTAAGCATTTGTAAGCTCATACAGTTTTATTGCCCCACCTCCAAGAGTTAAAGAAAGCCCGTAACGATCTGGGTCATTTAAGGTAGTGATCCCAAAATCCTTTAGGGTGCTAATCATCGCCGCTGCACCACCACTCACAGCAAGTTGCGCAACAGCTGGAATATTTAACGAATTTGCTAGGACATATCTTGTTTGTCCCGGAGCAAAGTAACCACTATCATAGTTCAGTGGAGAATAACCCCCACCGAAATCTGTTTTCTGATTAAGCCAAAGAGTCGAGGGAGTGGTACCTTTTTCAAAACCAGTTAAATAGTTAAACGGCTTCAGAGCCGAACCTGGTTGACGCAAGCCTTGTGTTGCCACATCAAAGTTTCCTTGTATGTCAGTTGCGAAATAATCTTTGGAACCAACAAGAGCAAGGATTTCCCCAGTTTTGCTATTGGAAACCACGGCTGCTCCGTTGCCAACTCGTAAACGCTTGCTTTGATCGGAATTAATTTGTTTTTTGACAACGTTTTCTGCCATAGTTTGCATATCCAGATCTAGAGAAGTAGTCACCTGCAAACCCCCTTGCAAAACACGTTGTTCACCGTATTTTTCCTCAAGAAGTTTCTTTACGTAAATTGAAAAATGAGGAGCTTTGATTCCTTCACCGAAAGCAGCAAATTTGACGTTGGGTAATTCTTCGATCGATTTTAACTCCTGTTCCTTGCTTATTTTTTTATCCTCTCTCATTCGACGCAGCACATCTTTGCTACGGCTGATATAGGCTTTGGGGTTTGGTCCAAATGGAGAGTAAGCTGAAGGTAATTGCGGTAAACCAGCCAAAATTGCTGACTCTGTCAACGAAAGTTCAGAAACATCTTTATTAAAGTATTGACTTGAAGCCGCTTGGACACCCCAAGCCGTCCCTCCGTAGGGGATTTCATTGAGATAGATTTGAAGAATTTCATTTTTGGTATATCTTCTCTCTATTTGAATTGAAAGAATAACCTCTTTTATTTTTCGTGTTACACTGCGCTCACTGGTAAGGAGGGCATTTTTCACCAATTGTTGGGTAAGAGTAGACCCACCAGTAATTTTTCTATCAACGATTGTTTCCTTTACGACACGTAAAAGCCCTAACCAATCAAACCCCTGATGCTTGTAAAAATTCTGATCTTCTATGGCAATTGTGGCATTTTGTAAGTCCTTGGGAACTTTATCTAGAGTTACTAGCGTGCGATTCTTATCTCCGTGAACATTGTAGAGAAGTTTACCATTCCGATCGAAAATTTTGGTACTTTCCTCGGAGTCTCGATTAGTTAACTTAGTTGGAGACGGGAGATCTCGAGCAAAATAGCCAAAGGCAATTGCTGATCCTATTAAACTAACGATGAAAAAGATGAATCCAGCTGTGACCAGCGCGCCAAGAACTTTTACTTTTTTCCTCTTAGATCTACGTCTCTGAAGCAGACGAGAAGTGTATTTCTGTGGAGGAGGTAGGAATGAATAAGCCATTTGAGGGTTTATTTTACCATAAAAGCTTGTTAAAATTAAGCTCAATTCTTATGAATGTTACTCAAGAGGACTTACTAGAGCACAATATTGATAAAATTTACCCCAGTAAAGAAGCATTAAAATCTCGTTTGAACTCAAAAAATAAATTAAGGATTTACTTAGGTATAGACCCTTCAAGTACAAAAATTCATCTCGGTAACGCCATTGCACTTTGGAAACTAAGAGAGTTTCAAGAATTAGGACATAAAGTAATTCTTTTGATTGGGGATTTTACTGGTATGATTGGCGATCCTACAGATCGAACTGCGACCCGAAAACCGCTAAGCAGTGATGAGGTTTTGGCAAATTCCGAGAGTTATCAGCGTCAAGCTTCCAAAATTTTGTTGCAGGATAAAAAGCTCTTTGAGGTGAAATATAACAGTCACTGGCTGGCAAAACTTACTTTTTCAGAGATTGTGAATTTGTCCTCTCATTTTACAATCCAGCAGTTTTTGGAAAGGGATATGTTTCAAAAAAGACTTTCCGAAAAAAAACCAATTGGAGTGCATGAGTTTCTCTATCCTTTAATGCAAGGGTATGATAGTGTCGCTTTAGAAATCGACGTTGAAATTGGTGGTAGCGATCAAACTTTTAATATGCTCATTGGTAGACAACTTGTCAAAGACTTAAGAGGTAAGGAGAAGTTTGTCATCACTCTACCACTTTTGGAAGGAACTGACGGACGAAAGATGAGTAAATCCTTTAGCAATTCCATTGATCTTGACGACAGTGCGATTGAAATGTACGGAAAAATAATGTCCCTAGAAGATAAGCTAATACTAAAATACTTTGAACTTTGTACAAACATACGAGTAGAGAAATTGAAGGTATTTCGAAACCGTTTGACTAAGGAAAATCCAATTTCCATAAAGAAAGAATTAGCTAAAGAAATAACAAGTCTTTATTACCCTCAGCAGGAAGTCGAGAGCGCTGGCCATGAGTTTCAAACGGTTATCCAAGACAAAGGCTTACCAACTGAAATCGAGGAGGTTGAGTTTACTTTTACAACCCTCCCAAAAAACTACGCCTACTTTCTTCTTGAATCAGGTCTAGTAAATAGTATTTCTGAAGCTCAAAGGCTAGCCACACAAGGTGCAATTTTTTTTGATGATGTTAAAATAGAAAATGTTAGAGAAGTTTTTTCCACTGAAAAATCTAGTATAGTTGTCAAAGTAGGAAAGCGTAAATTTAAAATACTGAAATTTATCTAGTATGAAATTCAACCGAAAACTGAAATTACTTTGGATAATCCTTACAGCTTTAATGATAATTTCGTTAATTATTGCTCCGTTTCTGCTAACACTGAATGGTCTTGGATAACAAGCTCTCTCTGGACTCCAAAATTGATAAAATCCCTGGCATAGGTTCAATACTTGCAAGCAAATTACGCGCAGCCGAGATTTCTACAGTTAAAGAATTACTTTATTTTTTTCCGTTTCGTTATGAAGATTTAACAAACTTTAAAAAAATTATTGAAGTTGAAATTGGTGAGCAAGTTAGCTTACAAGCAGCTTTATGGCAAATAAGTAAATTTAAAACCTCGAGCGGGAAAACAATTATTAAAGCAACGATTAATGACGGGTCTGCTAGCCTTGATATAGTCTGGTTTAATCAGGACTATCTTCTTTCCGTATTGAAACCAAATCAAATAATTAACTTTTCTGGAAAAATAGGCTCTTTTGGACGAAAACTCACTTTGGTAAATCCTACCTATGAAATATTCAAAGCTAATCAAAGTCCGATTCATACACAAGGGTTAGTGCCAATTTATTCCCAAAGCAATGGCTTAGGTAAAAAATTCCTCAGAGCAAAAATTTATCAATTAATCTACAAATCTGAACTAAGTTTTCCCGATCCTTTCTCATTTGAATTATTAAAAAAAGAAAAACTTTTAGATTTAAAAACTGCGTTAGAGAAAATACATTTTCCCAAGAATTTACCAGAAGCAATAGACGCACGAAAGCGGTTTGCCTTTGAAGAGCTTTTACTACTGCATCTTGCCAATGAACAGCGAAAACTTCAAAAATCAAACCTTTTAGCTCCTAAATTATATACGGGTAAAGAAACCGTTGAGCGGTATAAACAAAGCCTTCCTTTTCAATTAACCAGCTCTCAAAATGAAGCGATCGAGCAAATCTTGTCGGACTTAAATTCTGACAAACCAATGAATAGGCTTTTGCAAGGAGAGGTTGGGAGTGGGAAAACTGTTGTTAGCAGCGTTGCGATGAAAGCTTGTCTGGACAGGGGTTTTCAAGCAACCTTTATGGCACCAACTGAAATTTTAGCAAAACAGCATTATCAAACCCTACAAGCCTTTCTCGGATCTAAGTATCGACTTGGGCTAGCGACAGGATCTAAGAAAATTAATTTTGACTCCTGTGATTTATTGATTGGAACTCATGCTCTACTAAATCAGACATTAAGTTTTTCAAAACTAGGTCTTGTTGTCATTGATGAACAACAACGTTTTGGGGTCTCCCAAAGACTATCCCTTCGAGAAAAGGGTAAAAGACCCCATTTTCTAACCATGAGTGCAACACCTATTCCCAGAACTCTTGCGCTGACTTTTTTTGGTGATCTAGAAATCTCACAGTTATCCGAACTTCCTAGTAATAGAAAGCGTATAAAAACCTACCACGTACCAAAGATAAAACGAGCGAAAGCTTATGATTTTATCAAAAAGCAAATCAGCTTAGGTGATCAGGCTTACCTAATTTGCCCCTTTATAGAACCTTCAGAGTCAATTGAAACTGTAAAATCAGTTACAGAAGAATTTGAATATTTAAAGGAAAATATTTTTACAGATATTAGACTTGGCTTATTGCACGGTAAACTTAAAGCTAGTGAGAAAGAGTCTATCCTTACCGATTTTAGAGCTGGAAGTATCGATATGCTTATTTCAACACCAGTGGTAGAAGTAGGGATCGATGTACCAAATGCTACGATTATGGTCATCGAAGCGGCTGAAAGATTCGGTTTAAGCTCGCTTCATCAGCTTCGAGGTCGTGTCGGGCGAGGGAATAAACAGAGCTTTTGTCTTATTTTTACTGAAAAAGACGATGAGAAAGTCTTAAAGCGTTTAAAAATTTTGCAGGAAAGCTCTGATGGTTTTAAGATTGCAGAGGAGGATTTAAGAATTCGCGGAGC
>JANWIZ010000025.1 GCA_025449635.1 Patescibacteria group bacterium | reverse complement strand
GTTCAAAAGAGGTGAAACTCTTTACTCAATTAATTGGTTGTTTTTTGGTGGTTTCGTACAACTTTATGGTGAAGATTCTGGGGGCGAAAATTTAGGCAAGGAAAGTTTTTCGGCGCGGAATGTATGGTTAAGAATGGCGATTGCCAGTGCAGGGGTAGTGGTCAATATTTTATTTGCTATTATTGTTTTTACATTTCTAATGGCGACTAGCAATTTCAAACTTGATATGGCTGCGCCATTTGAAATTAAGTTTCCATTTGGTCAGCAAACTGAATATATATTAATCACAGGAGTTGAGAAAGACTCTCCTGCTGGTCAGGCGGGTTTGAAGTTTCTCGACAGAGTAGTCAAAATTGATAATCAAAAAATTGAGGCTGTTTCAAACCTTCAAGATTATGTAGCAGAACACAAGGGAGAAGAAATTTCATTTGTGGTAAAAAACCTTAAGGAGGAGAATGAAAGGGAAGTTTCGGTTACACCCAGAGTTGATCCACCAGCTGGTCAGGGTGCGTTGGGAATTGGTTTGGATAAGGGTATCGAACTTAAATACGCAACTTTAACGGACAAAATATTTGTTGGAGTATTTCATTCCGCCAATCTAGTTACCTTACAAACCGTGGGGCTTAAAAATTTTATTAGCCAATCCTTCCAAGAGCGATCAATCGAACCAATTGCATCCAAGGCTTCTGGACCAGTGGGTGTAGTCGCAGCTCTAGGTATTCTGGTACAAAATTCAGGTGATCAAGCCATAAATACTTTGTTAACACTTACAGCTTTAATTAGTTTGATGTTGGGGATTGGAAACCTGTTACCAATCCCGGCTGTTGATGGAGGAAGACTTGCTTTTTTCTATGTTGAGGCATTGACGGGGAAAAAAGTAAATTCCAGAGTTGAGAATCTTATTCATGGAATAGGGTTTGTGGTTCTGTTGGGTTTAATAGTACTAATATCAATTAATGATGTGATAAGAATAGTTTCTGGAAAGCTTTTTGGGTAAATGAAACAATCAGAATTGTTTGGAAAGACTTTGAAACAAGCTCCAGCCGATGCTTCGGCAATATCTCATCAGTATTTGGTGCGTGGTGGGTTTATCGATCAATTAATGAGCGGGGTTTATTCGTTTCTACCTCTTGGTTGGAGAGTACATCGAAAAATCGAAAACATCATTCGGGAAGAAATTAATGATATTGGTGGTCAAGAAATTTTGCTACCCTCCCTTTCTCCAAAAAACCTTTGGGAAGAGACTGGCCGATGGACTACAATTGACCCGCCCCTATTCAAGTTGAAAGATCGTCATGACAAAGAGGTAGCTCTTGGACCAACCCACGAAGAGGTAATTACAGATTTGGTTCGTAAACGAGTTCAAAGTTATAAAGAGCTTCCCTTCGCCCTCTACCAAATTCAAAATAAATTTCGCAATGAGCTCCGCTCAACTGGAGGACTTTTGAGAGTTAGGGAATTCATCATGAAAGATCTTTATAGTTTTCACTCTAGTGAGTCAGATCTAGAGAAATATTTCGAAAAAGTAATAAAGGCTTACGAAAAAATATTCAACCGTTGTGGAATAGCGCCAATTATTACAAAGGCTTCTGGAGGGACTATTGGGGGTTCAACAACTTATGAATTTCAAGCACCAACAAAAGTAGGTGAAGATGTTGTTTATTTTGATAGAAAAGCTGGTAAAGCTTTTAACAAAGAACTTATTGATGAAATTCCTGAGAGTGAAAGATCAAACTATGAACAGATACCAGCTGTCGAGGTTGGACAAGTATTTTCTTTGGGGATCACTTATTCCGAGAAAATGGGAGCAACCTTTGTTGATAGTAACGGATCAGAAAAGCCAATTGTGATGGGTTGTTACGGTATTGGTCTGGGAAGGTTGATGGGAACAATTGTAGAGGCTTTTCATGACGAACAGGGAATTGTTTGGCCAGATGAGGTCGCTCCTTTTAGAGTACATCTATTGGTTTTAGGAGGGGAGGACAATGTTAGAAACGAAGCCAACAAAATTTATGAAAATTTGGTCAAGAAAAATGTTGAAGTTCTTTACGATGATCGAGATGAGTCAGTCGGAGTCAAGCTTTCTGATGCAGATTTGATCGGGATTCCAGAGCGATGGGTGGTCAGTAAAAAATCCCTAGAAGAGCTTTCCGTGGAAGTGAAAAAACGAAGTGTAAAAGAACCAACTTTGATGAAAATTTCCTCAATCTAATTGCAATTTTTATTTAGAAAATTTTTCTAGTGGTATATAATCAAAAAAACCGCACGCTTAAGCTTTCAAGAAAGGAGAGTTAAGGATTGTGATCAATGATTTGTTTCCAATTCGACAGCCTCGGATCGAGATTGTAGTAGCTGTTGCGATTCCAGAAATAATGCCCGATTGCATTTGTGGACGAGAGTATGTTTTCAAATCAGCTAGTGTTGGAACGCAGTTTATTATGAGCGAATCTAACATCTGTATTCGAACGAATTTGTATTACTGTGAGTCCTGCGAAAAATTTCAAGAGCATTGCGAAGCGGATTTTTTGGAGAAAATGATGGATGGGTTGAGACAATTAAGAGAAGACTATCGTTCCCGAATTATTCTCACAACGAATTAGTGAACTTTAAGTTGGGAGAGAGATTATTTTTTATCCCTAAGAGTAGTTTTGGTTGTTTTTTACTTCAAAATAGGGTAAAATACCCCGATGGCTCAAAAGTCTTCCAAAAAAGGTTATATCGATCTACATACTCATACAATTTACTCTGATGGAGGGCTGACTCCGAACGGACTCATTGTCAAGGCAAAGGAAATTGGGTTAAAAGCAGTTGCAATAGCTGATCACGATAATGTGGCAGCGACTGAAGTAGCCTTAATAAAAGGGGCAGAATTGGGAATTGAAGTAGTACCAGCAATTGAATTGACTGCTTATGTCAACGAAGACACAGATTTTCATATTTTAGGGTATTTTATTAATCAAAGAGATCGAAATCTACGAGATAAGCTTGAAACCTATCAAAAAGAGCGTGAGGAAAAAAGTAAAAAAGTAGTCGCCAATTTAAATAAACTTGGGTTCAAAATTGATTTTCAAGAAGTTAAAAAACTTGCTAAAGGTACAATCGCCCAACCACATCTCGCCTATATTATAGTTAATAAAGCAGAAAATTCAGAAAAGCTTATTAAAGAATTCGGAGAAGTACCTTCGACAGGTGAGTTTATAAGGGAGTATTTGGCAACTGGAGCAAAGGCATATGAGCCTCGTAGTGCAGCTTCTCCTCAGGAAGCAATTGAGCTGATTCACATAGCTGGTGGAGTTGCAGTGTTAGCCCACCCTTGTTGGAACTTGACTAAGAAAGACGGAAATAAACTTGTTTTCGATGATAGTTGGATTGAAAAGCTAGTAAAAATGGGTCTTGATGGGATTGAAGTTTATGCTCATCGTGAAAACAAAGAAGATACTGAAAAATGTATCGAACATTTTGAGAAACTTGCTGACAAGATGAAATTGGTAAAAACAGGTGGTAGTGATTACCATGGTTTTGGTAGCGCTGGTAAGGATTTGGGGTTTGACGATTTTTACTTAAAAATTCCAACCAGTGTTCTTGAGGACTTAAGATCAAGGGTCAAAGTAGAAGTTTAATGGAAGAGTGTCTATTCTGTAAAATTGTAAAGAAAGAAATTCCTGCAGAAATTGTTTATCAAGATGAGCAAGTAGTTGTTTTTCCAGATATAAACCCAAAAAAAAGAGTCCATTTTTTAATTGTACCTTCCCTGCACATAAAGAGTTTTTTAGATTTAAAGGACAAGCAATTTGAGATGTTGACAAAAATGGCGAAAGTGATACAAAGTTTAATAAAGGAAAATAATTTGGAAAGTGGCTACCAACTACTTTTCAATGGTGGGGTTCATCAACATGTGCCGCATTTACATTGGCATTTGTTGGGGGACTAACAAATTTAGATTAGGGGGTGTCTTTTTACAAAGATGACTATAGTTAGAGCCCAAGACGGAGAACCAGTCGAGGTCTTAATCAGAAAATTTAATAAGAAGGTACAATCAGATGGAGTTCTCAACGAGCTCAAAAAACGTGAGTTTTATGAAAAACCTTCAATTGTTCGCAAGCGAGAGGAAAAAGAGCGTCGCCGACTTGCCTACAATCGTGCCCGAAGAGGAGATTAAAACCAATGGCATTTTTAATTAATGCCACGGTTGAGCCTCACTACCCACTCAAACGTTCTCAACTGAAAAAAGCTGCAATTGCTGCACTCACAGGCGCTGATGTCAAAGGTGAGGTTAGAGTTGATATTAGCGTCATTGGGGATCGAAAAATGCGCTCCCTCAATCGCGAGTTTCGCAACATCGACAAACCAACAGATGTTCTATCGTTTTCGTTCGAAATGGCTGATTCGAAGATAAAGAAATTTGTGAATCCGCCAGACCCAGCTTTTTTAAGTTTGGGTGATGTAATCATCTCATACCCGCAATTACTTGAAAGAGCGGCTAAGGAGAATATGTTGGTTGATGATATGACCAATCTTTTAGTTGTCCATGGGATTCTACATTTGCTTGGTTATGATCACGAAAAACCTCAAGAGGCTCTCTTAATGGAAAAACTTGAGGATCAGATACTCTCTGAAATTTCCATTTAAACTTATCAAATAGTTAAAACATTATCTGATATACTTTTTTTAGTTATGAAACTAATAGTGGGACTCGGAAATCCAGGAATAGAATATGTTGGTACTCGTCACAATATTGGTTTTGAGGTTATTGATAGAATTGTCTCTGGAAAAACAACTTCTCCAGAAATAAGCAAAAAGCTTAACGCTATTGTTTATAAACTTGGCGATTTGATTATTCTTAAGCCCCAAACTTTTATGAACTTATCAGGAAGGTCAGTAAAAGCAGCCGTGGATTTTTACAAAATAGATTTTCATAATCTGCTGGTTATTCATGATGAGGTTGATCTAGAGTTTGGGGAGATTAAGCATCAGTATGATCGGGGAAGCGCAGGTCACAATGGTGTTGAATCAATAATTGAAAGCCTTGGTTCGAAAGAATTCCATCGGCTTAGAATTGGGGTAGGAAGACCTGAAAATCCAAGTATTGAAACAGCAGATTTTGTTCTGCAAAAAATCCCCAAAGGTGATCAGTCTATTGTCTCAAAATTAGTAGACAGAGCAGCTGAAACGGCAATCAATTGGACAGAATACTCTCAGGATCAATAATTTGCTTTAAAGTTAGTTTGTAGAAATTGTCCCAATCGGATCTGGCTTTTTCAGTTAAACTTTGAGTATTTACACCCAAAACAGATTTATAAGTTGTATCGCTGGACTCTCTGCTCTCATCAAGATTCATCAGTCGATCAAGAGCGTCTTCGACATTTTGTTTGTCTTTCTTCGGGAGTTCAACGACATTTACAAACCCACTAATAGTTAGCACCTTACCTTTTCTACTTGTAACACTTCCAATAGATGGAACTGTTTGAAGATAACCTTTGACAACTTTTTCCATATCTTCGAAATAAGTTTTTTGTGTCCCGGAGTAGGAACTTGCAGTGTCTTTATATTCGGGGTAAACATTTTGTAAGTACTCGACAAATCCCCAGAGATTTATTGGTTCGATAAAGCTAACATCACTGACAGAATCAATCTTTGAGAACTGTTTTTTCCAAGCAGCGTTTTTGGTTAGACTATCCCCACCCTTGAAGTCAATAATTTCTTTGACTGATTTATCACTGTCGCTGAAGGAAAGAATTGTTTTATCTTTTGCTACAGCAAAGTAAAAGTAAAATTTACTATCATTATAGTTATATAGATTCATGCTGTAGATTTTTGTGCCTTTATAATCTGTACTTTCAGGGGAGATTTTATTCTCCTTTTTTTTGCCAGTATATTCCCCGGTATAGTAGTTATCAGAACTAAGGGTGTAGGTTTGACCATCTTCTAATTGCGAAGAAAGAATATAATCTGTTTTATTGAAAATTGGTGTATAACTGTAATTTGCTCCAGTAGTTGGATCCTTTGGCAAAGTTTTTAGAAAGTAACTATTTGTTTTGGAGAAAGATCGGGGATTTTTTGTAGTAGTCAACTCATTCAAAGAGCTTGGATAAAGTTGGAAAGTAAAATAATAATTCGCAAGAGCAGAAGCAATTTCACGAAGATCTGATTTTCTTGTTGCATCATTAGCCTCTTGAGCGTAGTTGGGGATTTTTAATTTCTTAAATGACGCTTCGATTTTTTTCTGTTCCTTAGTCTCAGCGACAACAATAAATTCCGGAGGTTTTTTTGCGTTGCCAGCATTAACAATTAGTGCTGTGTTTCCATCGAGCCAGTTGATAACGTCGTCCTCATAATCAATCCCGTAAGTTTTTTTGTAGGAATCCTTCATTTTATCTAAGTTTTTTAGGTAATCAGCAAAGGCTTCTCTTTGTGTTCGATTCTTCGAATCCTTCATTTTTTCGGCTAATTCCATTTGGCTTTGGTACTGTTGCTTGATATTTTTTGTTTCCGAATAAAAAGTTGGAGCAACACCAGAGAATTTTTTAGGAAGTTTAGAAGCTAAGGAGTCGCTAAGTTTAAATGAGTTCGTTTTCACATCAGTATCAGGTAGGTCTAGAGTATAAGAATTAATTTTCGCACCGTCCTCTGCAATCGAAACGTCAACTGCTCGACTAAGTTTTTGAAAAGTTCTCGCTTCTGATTCTGGTGAATCAGGATAAGTACTTACCGAAGAGTAGTAGTAGGGGGTTGCCAGATTGTAGGGAGTGATCGGGTCCCTTTGGAAAAACTTCAAAAAAGTTTCTTTTTGGAAAAATGCGGATAGGTCTTTGTGATCGTTTGAGTCTAAGACGCTTTTTGGGTCGTCACCTTTTCCAAAGCCAAGAAATTTACGTGTCTGTGATAGAGCTACAGCTTTTTGGACATCAGACTCTTTATCAGAAGCGACGATGAATTTATCAATATTCGTTACAAATAGGCTTTTTGGTTTGGGGGTAGAGAGACTATCCTCAAGATAAGATTTCCGACCAAGGTTTTTATTGTAAAGTTCAACTTCTGACTTTTGCTTGATACTTAAGATCTTACTGCCCTTGTAAGTATTAGTGGTTGTTTGATATTGGGCTTTATCGTCTTCAAAATCGCCAATGCCTTCGTTGGCTTTTTTGCTTGATTCCGTGTCGACGATTGTAAATAAACGATTAGTAGTATCAAATTTATTTTCAGCTCTTGAGATTCGTGAAAGTAATAGTTCAGAATTTGCATAAAACGAGATATTACTTAGAGGATCGTCTGCTCCGCCAATATATTGAGCGTAGTATTTATCAAATTCTTTGAGGATTCTCTCACCTCCTGGGAACTTTCCAATCAACGTTTTTGCTTTCTTAGCCTGTGGGTTTTGTTTTACCGAAAGAGAAAGATAAAATTGAGCGTCATTAGAAACAAGCTTCAAGCTAGAAATACGATTCAGCACAAATTCATTTACCAAAAACCCACCTAAACCCAGTACAAAAATAGTAGCAACAATGATAAAAAGTATTGGTTTGTTGATAGGTATTGAGTGAAGCGGGTTGGTGTTATTAGGTAATATTTCTTCATTGAACTCTGGTTGAAGACCTAGCGGATTACTCGAAGTTACATAAGTACCGCTGCCTTGAGGCGTTGGGTCTGGTTGAGGCGTTGGGACTTGGTTTGTGAAAACCTCACTATCTTGGGGTTGAATAACCGGCGCTTGCCACTGATTGGGAACTGGGTTTGGCTGAAAATTTACATTTGGTTGTACTGCGGGATCAGTTGTCTCTACAGTTGGTATTACTGTGCTTGCTGGTTGTTCTTCAGAAACAGGTTTTGTAGCCTCGTTTTTTACCGCTACACTACGAGTAGTTGATGGAACTTCGAAGTTTTTTGGACCCAAATCAGGTAAATTTTCAGTGTTTGTTTTTGGAAATTGGTTCGTAGCAAATGGGTTATTATTTTGATTAGGATCCATGGCAGGCTAATTAATTATAAAAGATAAGCTTCGGAAAAAGCAAAGACTTTTGTCCGTATAGTTTATAATTAGACTTGCTCTAAGGAGGTGGTTTTTTAGTATTTGAAACGAAAACAAATTCAGAGGAACTTTTAACCCCCACAACAAACCGTTGGGAGAGTTTTCACATTACCAAAAAGCAAGAAATCTACTACGAAGAACTTTCCAAAATTCTTGCAAGATATAGTTATGAAAATGTTGGTCGGAATCAAGTAGTAGAGGAAGGTCAATTTTCGTTTCGGGGTGGTTTGTTGGATATGTGGCTGGAGCGTTATAAAATTCCAGTTCGTTTGGATTTGATCGGCAATAAAGTAGAAGGTATTTATCTATTTAATCCACTGACAAACGAGAAAACACGCAACCTAAGCGAACTTATTATTATTCCATTTAAATCCTTACCAAATTTAGAAAAAACTTGGAAAAAGAAAGAAGGAGAAAATTACGAAAAAATTTTTCTTTCCGAAATAAAAGTAGGTGACTATGTGGTACATATTGATAGTGGAATTGGAAAGTTTTTGGGATATACCTTAAAAAAAGGTAATTATAATGCTGAAGTTGAAAACTTAATTATTGAATTTGCTCGAGGAGATCGGCTTTTTGTTCCCGTCAATCAAATTGAGAGGCTTACGAAATATGTGGGCATAGGTACACGAAAACCAGTACTAACTTCTCTTGGAACTCACAGTTGGGAAAAAGTTAAGCAGAAAGTTAAGGATTCTGTCATAAACAGTGCTAGAGAATTATTAGAAATTTACGCTAAGAGAGAAGTTGTAAAAAGGAAACCCTACTCAAACGACAATGCTTGGCAGAGGGAACTTGAAGAAAGTTTTGAGTTTAAGGAGACAGTAGATCAGTTAAAAGCAATCGAAGATATAAAAAACGATCTTGAGTCAAGCAAACCAATGGACCGTTTATTGGTTGGGGATGTTGGATTTGGGAAAACAGAAGTAGCGATAAGAGCAGCGTTTAAAGTTGCGACTGAAGGTAAGCAAGTTGCAATCTTAGTTCCGACAACAATTCTTGCAGACCAACATTATTATTTGTTTAAGGAAAGGTTAAAGAGGTTTCCAGTCAGGATAGAATTACTGTCCAGAATAACAAAAAAAGAAAGACAGAAAAGCATTATTAAAGATGTTGAAAATGGTATTCTAGATATAGTTATTGGTACCCACAGAATACTTTCAGATAAAATCAGATTTCGAAATTTGGGATTAGTGATAATAGATGAGGAACATCGTTTTGGAGTCAATCAAAAAGAGTATTTAAGAAAAACTAGGATTGAGGTTGATAGCCTTAGTTTATCAGCTACCCCAATACCAAGAAGCTTACAACTCTCGTTAACCAAGATCAGAGATATTTCATTTTTGACAACAGCTCCAGTCGGACGACTTCCAATCGAAACTCATGTTGGTGAGATCGATTTAGGTTTAATAAAAAATGCATTAAATAAAGAATTGGGAAGAAAGGGTCAAGCTTTTTATCTTTCCAACCGAATACCAACAATTCAAGCTAAAGCCTCGCAAATTAAAAGTCTAGTACCAGAAGCTAGGGTCGATTTTGTCCATGGTCAAATGAGTGAAGAAAATCTAGAGAAAGTTATGGACAAATTTTACAGCAGAAAGATTGATGTCCTGATCTGCACAACTATTATTGGTTCAGGTTTGGATATGCCTAATGTTAATACAATCTTTATTGAAAACGCACAAAAATTAGGTTTGGCGGATCTTTATCAACTTCGTGGCCGTGTTGGTCGAGGGGAAAAGGAAGCCTTTGCCTATATATTTTTTCCAAAAGGTTATAAACCTGAAGGTGCAGCGGCTCAAAGGCTTTTGGCGATTTCCGAAGCAAAAGAGCTTGGAAGTGGATTCAAACTAGCAAATCAAGATCTTGAGATCAGAGGAGCTGGAAATTTACTAGGCACCGAGCAGAGCGGAAATATTTCTTTAGTTGGCTTTGAGCTTTACTTACAACTGCTTTCACAAGCAGTTGAACAGTTACGTGTAAGTTAGAATATGATCTGAATATTACCGTGATTTAGTCGTACTGGGTTAAAATTTGACAAAAAAATAATTATAGGTGTACGCTTAATAAAATGCTGAAACTGCTTCATGGTAATAATGTACTAAATCTGATACTTACTGGTTTTCTTACCCTCTCTCTACTTCTCACAGCTATAACCATTACCCAAGTTCGCTCCCTAGAATCTGAAGCCAAAGGTAAACCAGTAAGAACAAACGCTAGCTTAACTGTGATCCCAAATCCAGTACCACTTGGTACAAACATTACAATAAATGGGTCTGGATTTTCTCCTGGACAGACGGTTTTACTAAATACTAGCCATATTCCTTCCCCTCAAGTTGTGGCTGATGCAAATGGTAATTTTTCCTATCTTTATAACTATACGTACGGCCCAGGCAACGCGGCAGTAGTCGCTTATGTGATGCAGAGGAAAAGTTGGGTTCAGGTAGCCACAACCACTTTTACTATCTGCGTGTCAAACCCTTGTCAATAATTTCTTAACTATAATTTTTCTGAGAGTAGTTTTAGTTGATCTTTTCATTAGAACCTTTTGTTGATGGTGGGGTTTTAATTTATGGTAAAATCAGCTTGGAAAGGAGTGAGAGAGTGGAGAAAAAGATTGCAAGAATTATCACTGAAATAAACTCTTTTCAGGTTAGTCTTTTAGGTTTCTCTCCGATGGTCTTTGGGCTGATAGTTTATTTGGCAGGCGAGTCTGTCGAGTTAATGATTTTTGTTACCTTCTGCTCGAGCCTAGCTTTTGGGATTGCATATATTAACCTAGTTTCACAAAAATTGTATCAGAGAGATTTTGCTTGGGACCCATTCTTAGCCTGGCTTGTTGTTTGTATTTCATTCGGACAAACTATTTACACGACAGTTTTAGTGCTGATTATTGTCATAATTTTTCCAACCTCAATTTTCTAGTTGGGGTTTTCTTTTGGTAGACCATACTCGATATGAGGATTTTTATGAATCCCAACAAAATTAATATAACCGTCATCGTGAGGTTGGCAGTGTGGTCCTTGGCATTCATCGTTGTAATGATGAGTATTGTGAATTAGGCCACCGTAGCGGTTCCAGATATAACTACCGTGAACTTCGATTCTATCGCCAATTTTCACAGGTATTCGGTAAGCTCTCAGTAAATTATGCGATACCAAAATTGTGTGTCCAGAATGGATTTCGATGACAAATTTTTGGTGAGGAGATTTATCAGTATCATCCGGTAAAAGTTTAATCACTTTGCCAGTAGCGCTGATTGTTACGTCATTCATATGACGTGCAAAAGCTATTTCAGCAGTTATCTTCATACATAGATATATTACGTCAAGAGAAAAAAATGATCTAGTTTGGACTTCTTGTTTCAGTGCCGATGTGGGGTTAAAATACTGTAGTTATGAGTTTGTATCGCAAATACCGCCCACAAACCTTTGCAGAAATAATTGGCCAAGAGAATATTAGCAGTACCCTGCTTTCACAATTGGAAAAAGGAAATATTAACCACGCTTATTTATTTTCTGGTCCAAGAGGCACTGGGAAGACTTCGACTGCCAGGATTTTTGCCAAAGCCCTAAATTGTCAAAACTATAAAGACGCAAAGTTTGGAGAACCTTGCAACAAATGTGAAAACTGTATTTCAATCACGGCGGGATCGTATATGGATGTTCTCGAGATTGATGCAGCCAGCAATCGTGGTATCGATGAGATTCGTGACCTGAGGGAAAAAATAAATCTTTCACCTACAGTTGGAAAATATAAAGTTTATATTATCGATGAAGTTCACATGTTGACTAACGAGGCCTTTAATGCACTTCTCAAGACGTTAGAAGAGCCACCAAAGCACGCAATTTTTATTCTGGCAACTACAGAGAGTCACAAAATTCCAGCCACAATTCTTTCCAGAGTCCAACGTTTTGATTTTTCTCGTCCGACTAAAGAGCAAATTGCACAAAAACTAGAAAAAATTGTAGGGAGCGAAAAATGGAAATTTGAAAGAGAAGGTTTGCTGGAAATTGCCAAAATTGCTGATGGGACTTTTCGTGACGCCGAAGTTTTGCTTGATAAAATTTCCTCGGTAAATGAAAAACCAAGCAGTGAAGAGGTACGAAATTTAATTGGTAAAAGAAATATTAATATTGTTTTGGAATTGATACAACTGCTTCTTTCTAAAAATACCAAAGAGTCCTTTCTACTTTTAGAGGAGTTTATTAGTAATGGAGGCAATATCAAAGTTTTTTCTGAAACTTTAGTTGAAGTGTTACGTGATATTTTGTTAGTACAAATTGGGGTGTTAGAAAAAAACACAATTTACTCTACTGAGGTTTTTACACAAATTGAAAATTTTGGCCAACTCTTGTCTCGGAAAAAATTGACAAAATGGATCAACCTCTTCACCGAAAGTCTAATCGAATTAAA
The DNA here is from genome assembly GCA_025449635.1 of Patescibacteria group bacterium. Taxonomy (GTDB): domain Bacteria; phylum Patescibacteriota; class Microgenomatia; order Woykebacterales; family RBG-16-39-9b; genus JANWIZ01. Next base: position 459 of record JANWIZ010000025.1, on the reverse strand, counting down.
GGATTCTCCAATACCATCACTACCATTAGAATTGGCAATTGTTGAAGCTAGTGATTTTGGTGAGGGAACAATTGTTGCAGTTGAAGAAAAACAAAATATTAAGGAGATACAAACCCCCAAAAAAATGGAGATCGAAATGGCTCCAAAAATAAAAAAAGAAGTTGTTGAACAAGTTATTCAAACTCCGCAAAAAATCAAGGGTTCCAAGAACAGCGATCTCAAAATAAATGATTTACAAGGGAATTGGTTAAAAATTGTAGAAAAAGTTAAAGAACAAAATAACTCTTTGTCAGTTTTTTTACGAGGAGCTTCTCCAATCGGTTTTGAGGACAATGCTATTTTGGTTGAGGTTTCATACCGTTTTCATAAGGACAAACTGGAAGAGCCAAAAAATTCTGAAATTCTTTCAGGAGTTATCGCAGAACTTCTTGGCAGAGATGTTAGAATAAAAGGAGTTGT
>JANWIZ010000024.1 GCA_025449635.1 Patescibacteria group bacterium | reverse complement strand
ACAACTGCACTAGAGTAACAGATCAAAGCTCCGGCCTTACTATGACTTTTATTTCCAGCTACAATTATTCTCCAAAGCAAAATACCAAAGAGAATCACGATCAAGCAAACCCCAATAAACCCTAACTCCTCAGCAGTGGTCGCAAAAATGAAATCTGTTTTTTGCTCGGGTAAAAAATTTAAATGACTCTGAGTCCCTCGACCAAAACCCTTTCCAAAAAATTGCCCGCTACCTACAGCAATTATAGATTGAACTAAATTGTAACCTGTACCTAGAGGGTCTGCTTCGGGATTTAGAAAAGATAGTAGTCGATCACGCTGATAGGTCTTTAAAAGGCTTAAACCAAAAGGTAAAAACACCAACGCTAAAACGATCAAAGCAATCAGATCTTTAAACTTTATTCCTGAAAGATACACCAAGCTCAGCCAAACTGTGGCCAAAACCATTGCACTTCCCAAATCTGGTTGTTTAAAGACAAAAGCCATTGGAATGAAAATAAAAAACAAAGAAATCAGAATATTTCTAATCCTGGTTGGAGAATTATTAATAAAAAAATTCGTGAAAAATAGTATTAATATTGGCTTTGCAATCTCCGAGGCTTGGATTGTAAAAAATCCTAAATCAATCCATCGAACACTACCTCTTGTCTCGAGTCCAATAATAAAAGTTATCAGCAAAAGAATTATCAAACCTCCATAAAGCCAATATGAACTATTTATAAAAATTCGGATATCTGTGATTGAGATAAAATAAAAAACTACCAAACCAAGAGCAGCGTAAATCGACTGTCGTAAAAGATAGTTTGTCTTGTCACTATCTCCAACACTTGTACTGTAAATCATTAATAATCCGATTGAGAAAAGAAGAATCATACTCAAAAGCATTACCCAATCAATTTTGGAGAGGAAATTTTTCATGAAAAACTAGAAACTTACTTTACTAAGACGGGTTATTTAATTTCTTAATTGAAAGTTTGTCGCCTTTAACCAAAGCGCTAGCAAGCGTCTCTTTTTTGATGTAGTCAGTAAATTCAGTTGGCCAAGTTTCTAATGTAACGATTACTAACTCATTTAACAAACAATTGGCTTCTTTTCTAGCCGCTTGAATTGTTCTGATCAGATCCCGCGCCTCACCTTCTTTTTTCAACTCATCTGAAATATTTGTATCAAGCTCAACTAGTGTTTTTTGATTTTCTGAAAAAACTATTTCTTTAACATTTACTTCTGCGGCTATTAAGCCCTCGATCTCATTTGGCAGTTTTGTGCCAGAATAGTTTGCTTTTGCCAAAGGTTGTCTGACTTTTATATTTTTTTCCTTACGCAAAGCATGCAATTGACTTGAAATTTCAATGGCTTTTTTCATTTGATCTTGTAACTCTTCGTCGATCAAATGTTGTGTCTGTGGCCAATTTGTTAAATGAACAGATTGATTAGAAGTTAAGTTTGTGTAGATTTCATCTGCAATAAACGGTATAAAAGGTGCCAGAATTTTTGACAACTCAACTAGTACAAACCACAAAGTTTGGTAAGCATCAGTTTTTGACTTTGAAGAAACATCCAAGCCAACTCGTGAACGAATATGTCGAACATACCAGTTTGATAAATCATCAACTACAAATTTCTCAAGGACTTCTACTGATGAGTGTGAATTAAACTCCTTAAGATAGTTTTCAACCAATACAATTGTTTCTGACAAACGAGATAAAATCCAACGATCCTCAATTTGTTCTGGCTTAAATAGATTTTCATTTGGCTTCCAGTCATCCAAACGAGCATAGTTTGCGAAAAATGCATAAACATTCCACAATCTTAAGTGAAAGTAACGTCGTACTTCATCCGCAACATGATAGCCAAAATTCACATTGTTTTCTGGATTGGATCTTAAATATAACCAACGCATCACATCAACCCCCATCTTTTCCGCAGCTTCTTCAAACCAAATGGCATTACCCTTTGATTTGTGCATTTCCTCACCCTTTTCATCACGAACCGAACCATGACCTAACAAGGTTTTGAATGGGGCTTTCATTTCAAGAACCGTTGACATTGCAATCAAGGAATAAAACCAATTCTTAAATTGTCCGGGGAAAGATTCTGTAATAAAGTCAGCTGGGAACCAATCTTCCCAATAGGTTTTATCCTCAAAATATTTAAGTGTTGAGAAAGGAATAATTCCTGCATCAAGCCAAGGGTTACCAACATCTTTAATACGCTCAGCAGTTTGTTGACATTTCGGACATTTTATTTTCACTTGATCAATCCAGGGTCTATGGGGAGAGTTCCCCTCAAATTCACTCCAACCAGAAACTGCTCTTTCTTTTAACTCCTCTTTTGATCCAACGACTTCAAAATTTTTACATTCTTTACACTCCCAAATAGGCAAGGCTAAACCCCAATAGCGCTTCTTTGAGATCAGCCAATCATGCATATTATTAAGCCAATCAAGTTCACGGTCATACCCCCATTTTGGTTTCCAATCCACTTCTTTGATCACAGATTTCATTTTTTCTCTGTACGTTTTACCATCGTCTAAGTCTTTTTTATCCATCGCGATATACCATTCATCAACTACCCGCCAGACCAACTCAGTCTTACAACGCCAACAAGTCGGATAGCGATGTTTGTAATTTTCAACTTTAAATAAAAACTTTCCTTTTTCGTAATTTTCGAGAAAATCTAGGATTAATTCTGGGTGTTTCTTAGCATTTTTCCCTGAAAATTCTCCCAAATTGTTTAGATAATTCGCTTCTTCATCAATTAGCTCAATTAACGGTAGATTTAGCTCTTTTGAAAGTTTAAAATCCTCTTCTCCAGCACCAGGAGCGATGTGAACCAAACCTGTACCCTCCTCTGAAGTTACCAGATCTGAAGCTTCAATAACTGTATGAAACTTGTTACTTTTTGCCTGTTTCACCCTTTCCAAATCATCAAACGGAGCTCTGTAGTACAAACCAATTAAACTTTTACCTTTAACTGACCTTAGAACCTTCACTTTCTCTCCTAGTACTTTTTTTACCCTGTTTTTCATTAACCAAATTTTCATCTTTTCAAACTCAACTAACTGATAAGTTGCTTGTGGATCAACAGCGACTGACACATTTCCTGGTATCGTCCAAGGCGTTGTGGTCCAAACAAGTAGAAACTCGTTTTCCTTCTTCAAAGGAAGTTTAAAGAAAACTGATTTGTGAAAAACTTCTTTATATTCTTCAGTTAAAATCTCATGTTGGGATATTGCAGTTCCACAACGAGGACACCAAGGTACACTATCCCGACCTTTATAGAGCCAACCTTTTTCGTTAACAGTTTTCAAATAATGCCAAATGGAGTAGTTATTCTCTTCCGAAGATGTATGGTAGGAATTTTCCCAATCCATAAAATATCCCAATCTTTTACTCTGATCCGTCTGAATTCCAGAATACTTTTTAACCCTTTCCTTACAAAGATTTACAAACTTAGCGATAGACTCAAAAGGCTTGCCCAACACTAAGTTTTCAATATCTTTTTTTGTATTCAAACCCAATTCTTTCTCAACCTCAACCTCAACCCATAGTCCCTGCTCATCAAACCCGTTCTGAAACCTCTGTTTATACCCCAACATATTGAAAAAACGCTGCCACAGGTCTTTATAAGATCGACCCCAAGCGTGGTGGACCCCCATTGGGTTATTTGCGGTGATTGGACCATCAATAAAGGAAAAACGTTTCTTTTGGGAATCGTTCTTTTGAAGATATTTTTCGACAGTACCGCCTTTTTTGAACCAATTCTTTATTAACCCCGCCTCTAGCTGCGGAAAATCTTGCTTCGTATTAACTTCTTTAAACATCGGGATAATTAAAGCAGAAAAATAGTCACTTCACAAGCTAGTTTCCAATTAGTTTGAGCGTAATTCACAAGTTATTTTGTGAATTAAAACTAAAAATCGAAACGGTATTGCTTGAAGGCACGGCTTTTTCCACCTTTCTTGCCAATCAAAGAATAGAAGGCTTTGCCATGGCGACGGCGTACCTCTTCACCACCTTTTTCGCCAATTTTTGAATAGAATTCCGGACCGTAACTTTCGCTAGTTTTCCTTCCACCCCTTCGACCGATTTCGGAAAAAAATGCAGGCCCGTATTTTCTTTTAACTGTCAGACCGCCTTTGCGTCCAGCTTCTTTTGTCGTTGCCACTAATAGTCACCTCCTTCCGAAAGTGATAGCATAAGCAAGTTAAATAGTTACAATACTACTATAAACTTTTTGACTTGTTTGTCAAGTTAGTTTTTTTTCTTGTTCTAGTTGGAAAAACACTAATCATGTTAGTTTAAGCTATAACAATAGACTTGCTTTAGGCTGCAACTATGTTATAAGATTTTCTTACTACTTATGGAAGACAACTCTGACAATAAACCGCTTTTCACTCTTTCGGTAACCGCTGAGATAATTGGTGTGCATCCCCGAACTTTAATGATTTATGAAAACGAAGGTCTAGTTGTTCCATCAAGAACAAAGACCAACCGTCGACGCTATTCTCAAAGAGACATCCGTAAGTTACAATTCATTCGACACTTAACTAATAAAAAAGGTGTTAACTTGGCTGGGGTTGAAACTATACTGAAATTAATCAAAGATGCAGAAGCAGAAGAAGTCGATTTGCTCCGAACTTCATTCCCAGATTTTATTGAGCCAAAAATTTTCTAACTTTTTTTAACAGCCGCTTTAATAAACCCATGGTAAAGTGGGTGCGATTTCAATGGCCGTGAATTAAACTCAGGGTGTGCTTGAGTTCCAACAAAAAATGGGTGGTCTGGTATTTCTATCATCTCAACCAACTTTCCATTTGGACTAGTGCCTGAAACAACCAAACCTTTTTCCTCAAACTGTTCACGATATTTATTGTTAAATTCATAGCGATGACGGTGTCTTTCTGAAACTTCAGACTGTCCATAAAGCTTATGGACTTGGGTGTTAGGAATCAACTTGCAACGAAAGGCGCCAAGTCGCATCGTTCCTCCATACTCCCGCCCAACTAATAGTTTTTGCTGCTCGGGCATGATGTGAATCACTGGGTGAGAAGAATCCTTATCAATCTCCTCGGTACTAGCAGTTTTTAAGCCGAGTACATTTCGAGCAAATTCAATCGTTGCCATATGCAGACCATAACAAAGCCCAAGATAAGGAATCTTGTGCTCACGGGCAAACTGAACAGCTTTGAGTATTCCTTCAACACCTCGGCTACCAAAACCACCTGGAACCACAATTCCATCAAAATTCTCTAGCAATTTAATTTGTTGCTTACCATTTTCAAAATCTTCACTATCGATCCAAGTTAGTTTTGGTTTGACTTTAAGTTCCCAAGAGGCGTGCTTTAAAGCTTCAATGACTGAAACATAAACATCTTCGAGTTGATAATCTCCAGTTCCAAAATATTTTCCAACAATTGCGATTTTTACCTCTCCTTTCGCCTTCTCTATTTTCTCCACCAAAGCTTTCCACTCTTTTAAATCTTTGTTTCGCGTCTTCAATCCTAGCTTTTTCAAAACTATTTCTCCAAGATTTTGCTCTTCGAGTATCGAAGGAACTCGATAAATAGTATCAACATCAGGGTTTGATATGACATCTTCAGTTGCGACATTACAAAAAAGGGCCAGTCTATCTTTACGGCGATCGTCCAATTTATTCTCCGACCGACCGACAATAATATCGGGCTGAATCCCCATCGAGTTTAGTGTTCGAACTGACATTTGAACTGGTTTTGACTTCATCTCGCCTAAATATCCCGGGATTGGTAGGTAAGCGACATGAATCTGCAAAACATCAGTTGGGTTTTTGAGCCTCATAATACGCGAAGCTTCAAAAAAGATTGCGTTCTGATATTCCCCAACAGTTCCTCCGAGCTCAATTAAAACAATGTCTGCGCTTCTCGAGTTTCCAGCCTCCTTGATTCTTCTCGCTATTTCATCAGTGATATGAGGAATTGCTTCAACATCCTCTCCGTTATACTCGAAACTTCGCTCTTTTCTGATAACTTCCTGGTAAATCTGGCCGGTAGTAATGTAATTAGCGGCAGTTAAATTTGAGTTTAAAAATCGTTCGTAATGTCCCAAATCTTGGTCTGACTCAACCCCATCGTCAGTGACAAATACTTCCCCGTGTTCCTGGGGACGGATAGTACCGGCATCGACATTGAGATACATATCGATTTTTACTGGAGAAACTTTATAGCCTTTGGAGGTTAGAATTGTTGCTAGAGAAGCAGTGGTGATACCCTTTCCAATTCCGGAAATCACACCACCTGAAACAAATATATATTTTGTATTACTTTTTGCCATAAGAAAAAGCCCCTTTGAGGGACTAAAGAATTTGGGGCCCACCATTACTATATTAATTTGTCACAGCAGTGTCAATAAGGAAATCAATCAAGGAACTTGAAGGTTGTGATCATTAAATTAAATATGGCTTGGTTCTTTTCATAACTTGCTTTGGTACCAGAGATAATCGAGAGTTTGTAGTAATCCGAATCTTTATTAACGTATATATATGTTGCATAATCTATTTGACCTTCACCTTTTACTGAAGGGGTGTAAGATTGCTTTATACCTACTTGGTTACCGATAGTAATATCAGCTAATCTTGTTTCCTCTGCGACATCAGTTGCCCCTGCTACTGACCTACTGTACAATTTGTTAACCTCCAATAAAGAGATTGCATCATAAGCGGCTTTGAAATCTCCTTTAGAAACGTTCACAGTGGCTATTTTTGGATCAATAGAATTAAAGTCTGGGTTATCGCTAAACGAGATAGTAGGAATCTGACTATTCGCGGTAGACAGTTGCTCTTTAATGTTTTTTAATTCTTCTGGGTATTTTATCGAAAATGCGAGCTGAGAACTTGTATAGGTTTCCCAATCAGCTGTTTTGTTTTTTTCAGATGACTTGGTTGAAGTCTTTGCTGAGGAAGTTGAAATTTTGACTGTGTCTTCTTCGTCGTCGAAATATTGTGTATTTTTACCTTCAACAAGGTACCAAACCCCAGCCAATATAAGTATCGAAATAGTTAAAACTATTCCTAAGGCAGCAAATACTTTGTGAAAATCAAACGCTTTGTTTTTGGAATTAGAATCAGTTTTAACTTCTATATTTTTCTCTTCCATAGTTTAGTTTTTGTTGATAGATTTGCTAGCTGCTTTTGAGGCTAGTTTCTGAGCAGCTTGTGAAGCAGTTTTCTTTGTAGTTGTTACGACAGTGTCCCCACCTTCAAGCTCAGCAACTCTTTGCTCCAAATTCTGTACAGAAATCCACATTAGCCCGACGATCAAGATAGTTGCTGTCAAAATAAATCCCACTGCAGCCATGACTTTGGTCATGTCCAACTGACTAGGATCTTCTTTTTTTGCAAGAAAAACTGGTTTGGGAGCGCTGTCTTCAGGATCCTGTATTAATGGCGGTGGGTTAGATTGAGCAGATTCAGAAGCCATATCATTGATTATAGAGGAATTTTTTTCTATTAGTCAAATACTTACCGCTGACGCATAAATGTCGGTATATCGAATTCGTCTTGTTCCTCTTCACTCACTGGTTCAACTATTTCCGGTAAACTATCTACTGCAGATCGCGCCTCAGTCGAGCGATATTTTTCTTCAGAGAAACCAGTCGCGATTACCGTAATTTTGACTTGATCAACCATGCCATCATCAATGGCTGCTCCAAAGATAATATTGGCATCACTATCTGCCGCTGATGAAATGATTTTAGCTGCTTCATCAACCTCGTACATAGAAATATCTGGTCCACCAGTAACATTGAACAAGACACCTTTGGCTCCTTCGATGGAAAGCTCCAACAAAGGTGAGGCGATTGCCGCTCTGGCAGCCGCAGAAGCTCGACCCTCGCCAGTACCAAACCCAATACCCATCAAAGCGCTACCAGCATTGGTCATGATAGAGCGAACATCGGCAAAATCCACATTAATCAAACCTGGAAGCACGATAATATCGGAAATCCCTTGTACACCTTGACCCAAAACGCTATCAGCGACTTTAAATGCTTCGAGCAAACTCATTTTGTTGTCAACAACGTCGAGAAGCCTTTGGTTGGGAATAACGATCATTGTATCGACTTTGTCCTTGAGAGAATCAACACCCTCTTCAGCAATGATTCGTCGATGTGCTCCTTCGAAAGAAAATGGTTTTGTAACTACAGCCACAGTCAATGCTCCACTCTTTCGAGCAATATCCGCTATAACTGGACAAGCTCCAGTACCAGTTCCACCCCCCATACCGCCTGTTACAAAAACCATATCAGCTTCGGAAACAACTGCTTGAAGCTTCTCGATTGATTCCTCAGCAGCTTTTTTCCCAATTTCAGGGTCTCCACCGCTACCTAAACCACGTGTAAGTTGATCACCAATTTGTACTTTTGTAGGGGCTTGACTCGTAAGCAACGCTTGAGCGTCTGTATTAACAGCAATAAAATCCACACCTTGGATTTGTTGTAAGTTGATCATAGAGTTGAGAGCGTTGGTTCCAGCTCCACCAACTCCAATAACTTTTATTTTTGCAAAACGGTTAACCTCAGGCTTAATTAGCATTCAGAAAATCCTTTGTGCAGGCAGAATACACCAACTTAAGTTTAGTTGTCAAATTGAAAAAAATTGCTAGGGCAAGAAAGAACGAATCCAATTGAAAAGTTTCTTTCCAAATTCTAGTATTGACCCGCCGCGAACAATTGGTAGACTAACACCAGAAGACGAACTGCTGACCTTTGATCCATATAAAAGTGTTCCGATCAAAGCAGCAAAGGCTGGGGATGAGACTTCTTCGATCAACCCAGTTGCCCCAGTTGGATGGCCAACTCTAACTGGCATTCGCAGAATTTCCTTACCTATATGTGCAAGACCAATAGTCTCTGAAGAGCCACCAGTAACTACTAAACCCGCGGGCAACAAACCTCCATAACCTGAACGTTTGATTTCCATTCCCACTAAAGTAAATATTTCGGTCAACCTTGGTTTGATAATCCCGTCAGTCAGTGTTTTTCTTGAAAGAGTCCCTAGATCTTCGCCCAAACTTAATTTCGACAAATCAATGACATCCTTCTTTCTGGAATCTTTTTCTTCGTCATCATCATCGTCTTGTTTTTTATGAGATTTGGAAAGTTCCAGTTTTATTGTTTCGGCATCTTCGAGAGAACCTCGTATCCCAATCGCTAAGTCATTAGTGATATTTTTGCCTCCAATAGGTATTACGACCGAGTGTGCTATTGAACCATCAATGAAAAGGGTTACTCCTGTAGTCCCACCGCCAATATCAACCAAAGCGACTCCCAATTCTTTTTCGGTATCGGTCAAAACACTTTCCGATGACGCTAGCCCAGAGAAAACTAACCCTTCGACATCAACACCAACTTGCTGAATGCATTTTGCCAAATTTCTCATTGCCGTTGTCGCACCAGTGACAATATGTGTCTCAACTTCAAGTCGGATACCAGTCATTCCAATTGGATCTTTAATACCTTCCTGAGAATCGACTATAAAGTCTCGTGGAATTACATGAATAATTTCTCTAGATGAAGGGATCGATATTGCACGGGCAGCTTCGGTAACTCTCTTAACATCTTCTTCCGAGATTTCGTTCTCACCGCCAGCAACTGCTACAACTCCGCGAGAATTTACGCTACTGATATGTGAGCCACCCACAATAACAAAAGCTGATGATACAGAAACTCCAGCCATCCTCTCAGCTGCTTCTACTCCTTCACCAATTGCCCTAACTGCTTCATCAATATCAACAATTTGGCCTTTTCGAATACCGCGTGAAGCTACATTTGACACACCAATAACAGTTAACAAATCCTCTTTGGAAACCTGAGCAATTAAAGTGGCTATTTTTGAAGAACCGACATCAATACCTACGATTAATCTTTCTTTTGACACTTAATTTCCCTTCTATATAGCAATATTTTAGGCAGAATTCCTTCCATATAGATTTGCCTACTATATTTAATATTCGACTACAACTTTAGAAAATCTAAAATCAACTTTTTTAAGGCTCTTTCCTTCTATTTTAGCTTTAGCAAGAAGTGTTTGTAAAGTAGAAACCTGTTCCTCAAGGTTCTTTTCATTTGAAAAGATAAATGTTTCGCCTTTCATACTATTTACTTGAAAGTCACCCTCTTTGGTTTTCTCAATGGAATTGATATCAAAAAGTTTTTTACCCTCGAGTAATTTTTTAATCTGATCTACCTCTGATAAGTTCTTTCTAGCTGATTCAGAAGCAATTTTTGGCTTTAGTGAATTGCCAAGATTTTTAACAAAATCAGTTAAGGAAAACTTCGAAGAAAAAAGTAACCAAACTATTGTACCCAGAATTACTAAAACAAGAGCACAAATTTCAATACCACGAATAAATCTATCCCGCCAGGCATGTTTTTTTTTAACTTTAAAGATTGGTTTTTCCGGAAAAAGTTTTTTTTCCATTTTAGTAGTGATTTACGTTGAGTTGGCTAAATCCAAAGTTTCTTTAGCCAAGAGCGATGCTGCGTTAAGTTTAAGAATTTTTTGGGATTTTTTAGCATTTTCACGATATTTTTTGTAATCCTTCACTATCAGCTTTATTGCAGCCAATAGTCTTTTAGGGGTCAACCTGCTCTGGGGTAATATAACCGCTGCTCCTAAATCCTCCATTATCTTAGCGTTTTTGACTTGCTCGTTATTGGCAGAGATTGGTAAAGGGATATAAACTGCCGGCAACCCCAAGGCCATGGTTTCTACAACTGTATTGGCTCCAGAACGACCAACAACCACACTAGTTCGTGAAAAAACCTCAACTGTTTCATCAGTATTAAACCACTTGGCAATCAAATAGCGTCCTTTTAACCTCGGGGACAATTGACTGGCTTGAGCCGTCAATGATTCGAAATCCTTATATACTTCCGATCCTCCGGTTTGGTGAACAACTTCGTATTCGCTTAAAAGGTCAGGTAGGATGTCCATAACCATTTCATTGATTGCGTGAGCTCCCTGATTACCACCAGTTATGTAAATTGTTGGTCTAATCAATCTTTTTCTTTTAATTTCCAAGAGCTCTTTTCTGATTGGGTTTCCAACAACAATAGTCTTTTCTTTGGGAAAAAATTCTTTTGAATGTTCCCAAGCCAAGGCAATTTTTTTGGCAAACTTGGCTATGAATCGATTTGACAAACCACCTTTAACTGTTTGTTCGTGAGTAATAACAGGAATTCCTAAAACCCATCCAGCCAAAACCACTGGAGCTGCTACATAACTACCAAATGAAAGTATTGCTTGAGGTCTTTCTCTTGAGAGTATCCCAAGTGCCTGGACAACCCCCACAGGTACTTTACCCAAACTCCAAAGAGTATATTTGGTAAATCTTCTTTGTAGCCTTCCAGCATTTATTGGGTAAAATTTGATCCCTAGATTTGGAATTACAACTGACTCAGCCGAAGGAGCTTTGTCACCTTCAGTAGCCCGTGATCTTCCGATAAAAATTATTTCAACATTCTTATCTTTTTGAAGCTCCTCTATTGTGGCTAAAGCAGGTGTCAAATGCCCGCCTGTAATAACTATTTTTTTCATTGTAGTAAAAATATTAGCGACAAAGCCGATTATACACTATCTGCTTGTATGCTTGGCTGATTATTTCTTAGCTCTAGTAACGTTTTTTGAGAGTTGTAGAAGAATAGCAGTTGCCAAAAGTACTGCCAAGAGCGAGCTTCCACCGTAAGAAATAAAAGGTAATGGAACACCCGTTAACGGTAATAAAGCAACCATACCCGCAAGATTGATAAATACTTGCAAACCAATCCAAATTCCAATTCCGCTAGCGAGGAGCTGGCCAAATTTATCAGGCAAATTGGTGGCAATTCTGAAGGAGCGAAAAACGATTAAAAATAACAGTCCGATAAATATAAGAGATCCCAGAAAACCAATTTCATTTCCAATTACGGCAAATATCGAATCTGTCGCTACTTCTGGAATATAGCCATATTTTTGCCGACTCTGACCCAAACCAACCCCTATCCAACCACCACTTCCCAAAGCAATTAGAATTTGATTGATATGGTAGGCTGCTCCTTCCTTATCGGCAGTTGGGTTTAGAAATGTAAAAAACCTCTCTCTCCGATAACTTTCACTGAAAATAAATAACGCCCCCGCCAATAAACCACTAGGAATCAACAAAAGAAACTGCGAAATTGGTGCTCCTGATAAAAAATATAATATCGTTCCAGTTAAACTTATAACAATTGCAGTTCCCAAATCTCTCTGTAAAAGTAATATTCCAACCAAAATAGAGGTCAGAATAACAAAAGGCCAAAATTTCACTTTTTTAGATAGAAAAGCCGCTAAATAAACGATGTAGGCAATCTTCGCAAACTCCGAAGGTTGGATAGAAAAAAAAGTACCAACCCCAATCCATCGTGACGCCCCATATGTATTTAGCGTTAAAGCTGGTACAAAAACTGCTAAAAGCAGTACTATCGATCCAACTATTATCAATGGTGAAATTTTTTCCCAGAATTTATAAGGAATTTTATAAACAACCCCAGCTAAAACAAAACTACCTATCGCCCACATAAACTGTCGTCCTGCTAAACGCGTCGGATCACCAAAATCTCGGAGTGAAGTCACAGGCGAAGCATTGTAGATCATCAACAATCCAAAGAATACCAGTATTATTGTTGCCACCAACAAAATAAAATCTGGCCGCTTTGGTTCTCCTGGGTTTTTTTGAATGAGTTTAGCTTTCATCTGGGCAGAGATTTAGACTTTAGTATAGCCTAATCTGCCACTCTAGGCTAGTTTTTGACAAATATTCACTTCCCTTTCATAATTGATCTAATGCTCAATCAACCTGTACCTAATCCTCTCGCTAAAAACCCCAATGTTCATACCCACAAAGTTTTTGCTACAGTTGGCTTAATATTGATAGGCACAATAATTGCCGTAGCTGGAATCTGGTGGTATTTACAAAATCAAGGAGTTTACGAAACAACTAATGATAACAGCACTAACAAAATCTCAACTTCATCTGCAAATTCTACTAAGAAGTCTGAAACTGTCTCCTTTCAGATTTTCTCCAACCCAGAAGCTGGATACAGCCTACAGTATCCGAAACAATGGCTCATTAGAAGTTATCTCGATGGTGATCTTTGTAATGTTGACCATACTTTTATATCACCAGAGGATTTTGCTTTAGGAGTCTGCTCCTCAGGTGTGGGAGGAGTTATTAGCATCACCAGAACCTCATCTGGAGCAAATCTTGATTCTGTTTTTCCCAATTATCAAGATCACAATTTCAAAAATAGAGAAGACAAGGATCTCTCTCTTGACGGGAAAAATGCAAAACGAATCAGCGGCACTTCACAATTGATTAGTGAGATTGATGATTTTCGCGAGCATTTTTTCATAATTTACTTAGTTGAACTTGGAGATAGAACTCTTATCATTCAATACAATCAGGCTCCTGACTTTGGTGATTATTCAAAAGAGTTTGAACAAATAGTCGAAAGTATTAAATTTAATTAGTTTGAACCTTCGAATTCCTCTAAAGTTTATTTACTTCTGATTTAAACTGAATTCCGCGTTCTTTGTAGTTTGGAAACATGTCGAAACTAGCACAGGCTGGTGAAAGTAAAACAATATCACCTTCTTTGGCAATAGTTTTGGCTTGACGAACTATTTCAGCCATACTTTTTGCTCCTTCGACAATTTTACCCTTGAAGGTGCCTGTTTTTTCAATCGCCTCTTTGATTTTTGGTGCCATCTGACCGATTAGAACTACTGCTTTGATACTTTCACGATCCGCAATTTCCTTGCCAAGATCACTGTAATCAGAACCTTTATCACTACCTCCTAAGATAACGACTAGCGGTTGCGAAAAACTTTTGATTGCCGCTATTGCAGTTTCTGGAGTCGTTGAAAAAGAATCGTTGTAATATTTAACACCTTCAATTTCTTTAACAAACTCGATTCTGTGCTCTAAACCCTTGAATTGTTTGATTGCTTCTGCGATATCCTCAACTCGAATATTAAGAGCCGTTCCTGCCCCAACCGCGGCAATAACATTTTCTCTATTGTGCTCTCCTAGCAAACCAATTTCATTCAAACCAACTATTCTCTCAGCCGCTGCGCCAACTCTTCTAAAAATAGCCTCATTAGCTAGAAAAATACCATGCTGCTGTTCCTTTTTGGTACTAACCTGAATCTTTACTGCATTTCCCAAAGCTAAAAACTCCTGTGAAACAGGGTAATCAACATTGACTATTGCAAAATCAGACCCACTCTGATGTTTGACAATATTAAACTTCGCTTCTTTATACTCTGTGTGATCGGTATGCCAATCAAGATGTTCACTTGTAACCATCAGAACAACTGCGACATGTGGGCTTTTGTCCAAATCAAAAAGTTGAAAACTGGAAAGCTCTAGAATAGCAGTATCGTTTGAGGTCAAATCATTAATAAAATCAAGAGGGGACGTTCCAATATTACCACCAAGAAAAACTCTTTTCCCGGATCTTTTGATAATTTCTGAGATAAGTGTCGCAGTTGTACCTTTGCCCTTTGTTCCTGTAACCCCAACAATTGGACAAGGACAGTGTTCGAAAAAAATCTTCGTGTTGCTTGTTAATAAAGCTTTGTTCTCAACTGCTTTTTTTATTTCAACTAAATCTGGACGAACTGCCGGAGTCCTGACAATTACTTCAAACCCTGATAAATCTTCCAAACAAGTACTTTTAAAATTTGTTTGAACACCAAGTTTTTTGAATTCTTCGATTACTTCTGCGGGTAACTCTTCCTTAGGTTTTTGGTCAAAGACCGTTATTAGGGCTCCTTTAGCTTTTAGAAATTTTGCGCTAGAAAGACCTTCTACCCCAGCTCCTAAGATTGCGGTCAATTTGTCTTTGAAAACTATCATATTTTACCGAAGAGAAAAACAAAGATACCAACGAAGCTTGATACAGCTCCAAACAACCAAAACCTCATTGTGACTTTGGTCTCATCCCAACCTTTGGCTTCAAAATGATGATGAATCGGGGAAGCGATGAAAACTTTTTTCCCTGAACGAAGTGCTTTTGAAGTCCACTGAATCAGTACCGATAAGGTTTCGACAACAAAAATGAAACCAACGAAAGGTAGCGCTAGTGTCGTATTTGTCATCAACGCAATCACCGCTAACATTGCTCCAAGTGCCAGTGCTCCAGTATCCCCAAGCCAAACTCTCGCAGGATAAATATTGAAGTAGAAAAAAGCCAAAAGAGAACCAAGAATCACAGCAATAAACAAAGTGACATCAGCAAGACCGACAAAGCTAGACAAGTACCAAAAAGCAACCAACGCGATTATCATCAAACCAGTCGCTAATCCGTCTAAACCATCCGTGATGTTAACTGCATTTGTCATTGCCACTACTACAAAAGCCGCAAACGGAATGTACAATAATCCAAGTTCAACCTCTTTAGCAATTCCAGGAATATACACGCTTGATAAACCCATCTTGTCATAAAGCAAATAACCAACTCCTAAAGCTAATAACCACTGTAAGATAAATTTGTAGCGAGAACGTAAACCCCAAGCCCCAGACAATTTGAAACCGTAAAATTTCCGAATATCATCATATAGACCGAGTATTCCGAAGCTCAGAATAGTTAAATAAAGAATCACTGCCACCCAGTTGACCCCGTATTTTTGGGTAATAATGTCGTAGCCGGGTACAAGTTTATAAAATACTGCAGAAAAAAATATCGCCACTAATATAACCAGTATTCCACCAGCATTTGGAGTTCCAACTTTCCAACCGTGTAAACGATTGACGATTGAAGTAATTGCCCCAAAAATATCCTTTTGTGATTCTCTCTGTCTTTGAAATTTTAATTTATATAAAAGATTGATAAACGGAAGTGCGAGCAAAAAAGTCGCTCCAAAAGTAAATAGCAAAATTGCCAAAAGATCACTCATGTGGGTTTAATTCTAACACCAAGACACTCTGGTATTCAAATTATCTATAAACTTCGTAACGGTGAAAGGCTATTTCGTCCGAATCAACTTTTTTGCCTTCCATAATGAGTGGGATTCTTTCGAGATGTTTGAGTAGTGATCCTTTCAAATAAACCAGATCCCCTTTTTTTAAAATTCCAGTCAGGACTCCAGCAGCCTCAAAAACATCCTCTACCCAAATCACACTCCCTTTGCGCATAGATTTCTCAGCCTCTTCGGTAATAAATTTAGTCAACGGTCCAATCGCAACGAGATAATCTGGCTTGATTATCCCGACTTCTTTTCCAACCTGACGATGACCTTTCTCTTCCCAATTTCCTAACTCACCCATCTCTCCAAGAACCGCAACTTTTCTTCTAGACGGTAAGTCTTTTAAGGCTTGTAATCCGGCGATTGCCGAAGCTGGGTTGGCTCTGCGGGAATCATTAAGCAAAATACTTCCCTTCGGACCAGCCTCCAAACTCATTCGACCTTCTAGAGGTTGAAGTTTCTCCAAACCCCGAGCGATCAATGAAAGCGGCATTTCCGATATTATTCCCACCGCAGCTGCCGCCAAACAACTGTGAACATAGTGCTTACCGATCAGACTTGTTTTTACTTTTACAATTTCTTCCTTATAATGTAGATTAAATTCCAGTCCAATCATCGTTACTTTGATTCGATTTGCCCAAACACTACATTTGTCCTTATCCAATCCAAAATAGAAAATTTGACCTTTAGTTTTATCTCGCATGGCTCTTACTTCAAGTACATCCCAATTCAACACTGCCCAACCCTCAGTGGATAAAGATGAAATCAATTTTGCTTTTTCTTTAATAATGTTTTCAAGAGAGCCAAGGTGTTTTGAATCAGCGTGCACTGGTGCTATCCCTGTAACAACTGCAATATTCGGTTTTGCAAGAGAGAGGTGTTTATCCATTTCACCAAGGTGATCAATACCGTATTCCAAAATCAATTTTTCCTGATCCTTGAGTTTTAAAATTGTAATTGGAATGTTGAAATTAGTATCAAGATTGATATCAGTTTGCAGAGTTTTGAACTTTTCTGATAATACTTGGTTTATCGCTACCGAAGTATTAGTTTTCCCGTAACTGCCCGTAACTCCAATAACAGTCGTCTTCGCATGCGATTGCAACCATAGTTTGGCTAAAACTCTTCTCGAAGTATGGAAAAATGGTCGAATCAGGCTCTTTAGTCTTGGCATTATTTATAGATTCTAGTTACTCGGCTGCTTAAATTTACCACAGCTTCATACGGTGAAGTTTGCAACCGATCAGCAACCTGCTCAACAGTGATTTCCTCTTTACCACTTTTCCCAATCAAAACTACCTCTTGCCCAGAGCGAATATCTTCAGGAATATCTGTAATATCGATCGCTGCTTGATCCATCGAGACCCGGCCGGCCAGTGGTACACGGTAACCTTTGATCAAAACTTCACCCCAATTCTCCGGTGCTCTTCGAAACCCGTCTCCATAACCCACTGCCAAAGTTGCGATTCTGCTTGGACGTTCGACTTTAAACCCTCGCCCATAGCCAACAGTTTCCCCAGTTTGCAGCTCATGAATCTGCACTACTTCAGTTTTAAAAGTTAATACTTTTTGCATTTCATTCGAAAAAATCGATTTTGAATCTCGATTCAACCCTAACATCGCCAAACCAGTTCGCACCATATTGAGATGGCTTTCTGGCAAGTTAAAGATTCCTGTTGACGCGGCGGCGGATTTGATCGGGATATCAATACCTTCCTTTTCCAACTCATCTAACACTTTCTTAAAACGCTCCAACTGTAATTTCGAAAATTCAATATTCTCATCAGCATCCGCAAAATGGGTAAAAATTCCTTCAATTTGAAGGTTTGGTAGATCCTGCAGTTTTTTAATAAAATATAGCACTTGATCAGGTTCGAGTCCGAGCCGGTGCATACCAGTGTCCACCTTGACCCAAACTTT
>JANWIZ010000023.1 GCA_025449635.1 Patescibacteria group bacterium | reverse complement strand
TGTGCTCAAATTGAAACTACATCTTGGAGAGCTCCGGAAATATTTGGAAAGATTGCTACCAAAGGCGATATTAGTAGAGAAGAGATGTTTGGTGTATTTAATATGGGATTAGGAATGATTGGGATTGCTGGTCAAGCAGATGCTTACCAAGCTATCTTTGAGCTTAACCAAATGGGTTTTCAAACATACACAGTCGGTTCTATTATTAGATGTTCAGGTGAACAGAAAGTTTTGTTGGTTTAGGCAAGAATTTTTCTTGCCTTTTTCTTGCCCAATTGAGCACTTCTTGCTACAATCCACAGAATACAGTGAAAACCTATTTCAAAATTGGTGTTAACAGTTTCTCACAGCTTTTTGGACGTATCTTCTCAGCCTCATCAACTGTGCTTGTAACGTTATTGATTACGCGAAATCTTTCTAAAGAAGTTTGGGGAGATTTTGTGACTGTTATTAGCTTTATCTCATTATTTTCGATAATTGCTGATTTTGGACTTAATGGTCAAGTTCTAAAAATTTTTACAAATGATAAAGAGAGTATCGAAAAAAATTTCAAAGATATTCTTGGATTGAGGGTTGTACTCAGTTTGCTAGCGATTTTTACTGGTCTAGCGGTTTTGGTTTTCATCCCTCATTCAGTTGCAGTCAAAACAGGAATCATTGTTGGTTTGCTAATGATTTTATTTCAAGGAATTTTTAGCACTGCTTCAATCATATTTCAATACAAACTTAGATACGATCTTTATGCAATTGCTGATATAGTTGGAAGTTTGGCTATTTTGCTTTTGGTATTTCTAGCGACTTTGGCAAAAACCCCTTTAGTATTAATTGTTGCTGTTTTTGTCATCGGAAACTTTACTAAGGCTTTGATTGGTTTGTTGTTAGCTCGCAGTTTGGTTAGTTTTAGTGGAATAAGTTTTGACTTTATCTCGTTTCGAAAATTGCTAATTAGTAGTTTACCGTTGGGGGCAATGATTATTTTTGCTCAAATAAACAACAATATTGATAAACAAATAATAGCTCTTTCGGATCCAAAAGTCTTTGGAACCTCAGCTGCTGTTGCTGTGGGTATTTACGGACTTGCATATCGTATATTTGATTTCTTAGTTTCTTTGCCGACTTATATCGTAAATTCATCATACCCAATATTGTTAGATAAGTTTAAAAATAATACAGATGAACTGTTTCGATTTAGCCGGCAGCTAATGGTGATTCTAGTAGCGATTGGAGGTTCCTTGGCAATAGTTGGGTGGTTGCTGACTCCGAGTATTTTGAGTATGTTCGGATCTTATTCGGAGTCCGTTTTACCAACAAGGGTACTTCTCCTCGGTTTGCCGATTTTCTTTGCAACCTCACTTTTAGTTTGGCTCTTGGTTACTTTAAATAAGGAAATTGTCTTACCGTTTATTTTTGGATTTGCAGCTTTGTTTAATTTGGTTTTAAATTTGATTTTAATTCCAAAATTTGGATATAATGCGGCAGCTTGGGTAACCCTCGCCACAGAAACTTTAATACTACTCTTCTTACTAGTTTCCCTAAATGTTTTTTTCAGGATTTCAAAAAATGTTGAAGAGAATAGTAACTAACTTGCTACGTCTATCTATAGGTGTAACTTTGGTTTTTGCGCCTCTTTATGTTGTTCGTTGCAGTAGTTTTTCTTGGTGCTCTTCCCCCATCCCTTTTACTCTACTTGAGATCTTGATATTAATCACTATATTAATTTGGCTTCTTAGTAAGACTATTTCCCAGAGTTCTTTGACCCAGAGTTTGGAAAAAATTCCGCCGATTTTCAAAATATTATTTTTCATTTTCTTTTTAAGCGGTCTTTTAGCTGTGCTTACTGCATCAGACAAAATTACGGCTCTAGGAGCTCTAAAAGCTTACTTTATTGAGCCAATGTTGTTTGCTTATATTTGTTTTGATTATTTACAGCAAGAAACAAAAAGTAAACTCATTTTAATCTCCTTAGCCTTTTCTGTTATTTGGCTTGGGGTACTTTCTTTACTAGAGTATTTGTTTCATTTTAGCTTGGCTAATCAAGAAGAGTACTTGCTTCGTGGTCGGATCAGTGGTGTTTATTTAAGCTCAAACGCTCTGTCTCTATTTCTTGGTCCGATTATTTTTATAATTCTTGGAAAATTATTTGAATTTGCCAAACAAAAAAACCAAAATCTTTCAGTAACTTACCTACTCATAGTAGCAATTTTTGCTTCTATAATTGGAGTTTTTTTAAGCGGTTCTCGCGGTGGTATTTTTGGGGTATTTTGCGGTTTGATATTATTTCTTATTCTTAAATACTCCTTTGAAAAAAATAATAGAAAAATAATAATTGTTTTTCAGAGAATAGTCAGGTATTTTTTCCCAATTTTAACTATTTTTTGTTTAATAATTTTATTTAATATTGGGAATATTGCTGAATTAAGGGGAGAGAAGAAAATATTTGCAGATCTTAATCCAAGAATTTGTTTATGGGAAGGTAGTGTAAATATTATCAAAAATAAACCCATATTTGGTTCAGGTTTATCTGGGTTTCAGGAAGTTTACAAGAATTATCAAACTTGTAGCAAAGAAGTAATAAATTACCCACATAATATATTCCTAAACTTTTGGACTGAAATTGGAATTATCGGTTTAATTTCGTTTTTGGGAATAATATTATTAATTACTAATAAATTATTAAATCTGGATAAAATTAGTCTAACAACGATTGGTATCGTCTGCTCCTTTAGTGTAATTATGTTACATGGTTTGGTAGATGTTCCTTATTTCAAGAACGATTTGAGTTTGGTTTTTTGGGTGCTAATAGCTCTGGCGATGTTTGAATTAGACTATCAAAGCTTTACTGTGAAACATCGGTCACTTCGCCAGATCCGTCAACGCTGATACTAAGCTTTATATTATTAACATTACCTGCCGCATCAACAGAGCTAAAATCGAGAGTGTTATTCCCTGGTGTTACTGGTAAATTCAAGGAAAAACTGCCTTTGAGATCAACCACAGCTTGAAAGCTATTCACGTGAACGACTGCATTTGGCTCGGTTGTCCCGCTCACACTAATCGAGTTGGTATTAGCTGGAAAGGTCGTACCTTCACTAGGTTTATTGATGAAAAGATTTGGTTTAGTCTTATCCAGCGTTATAGTTGCACTAGATTCTTTCTCCTCACCCTTTGAATTTTCCGCTACCACCTTGATCAGATTTAAACCTTCAATTAGTTTGACCTTTTCAAATACAAAACTACCAGTTGTATCGGCTTTTGTTTGGCTTATTTCTTTTGTATTGAGGAAAAGGGTGACAGAGACTTCGGAGGTGGTTTCTCCTGAAATTGTAATTGTGTCTATATTGATCGATTCGGCGAGTTTTTCTAGTTCTGGTACAAGCAGCGGAAGGTCGGAATCCGAAGTTGTAGTTTGATTGCTTTGAGTGCTACCACGGGACAAAATACCAAGAGCATTGATGAAATTAGTACCGGTGAACCAAAGAATTAAAAGAATTACGAAAAAAGCTGTGAGAATAAGGGCGATTCGGCGATAAACTTCCCGATCCTCTTTTTTAATACTCTGTCTATAAGAGTATTGTGGAACTGGCAGTCGAGATTTCGAACTTTTCATATTTTTTAACCTGGAGCCGATGGTCGGAATCGAACCGACGACCCACACTTTACGAAAGTGTTGCTCTGCCGTCTGAGCTACATCGGCAAGCTAACTCTATCATTATACTACAGAAGCGTAGACATTAAACCGAAGTAATACCGAATAACATGGAGCGGTGGAAGGGATTCGAACCCTCGACCTTCTCCTTGGGAAGGAGACGTTCTACCACTGAACTACCACCGCGAGTGCCACGAGCTGTGGAGGAAGTGGCAGGATAAGTCTCTTTGACTAGCCTACCACTGAACTACCACCGCGAGGCGAAAAATAATAGTACTTTATTTGGGAAGTTTGTTCAATTATTGCAGTTGGGGGATAGTCAGAACAGTATTTGGCTCGATTCTCGGACGGCCGTTAGGTAGCAAACTGACTTTATTCTGATTTGCATCACGAATCAGTACCCAATTATACCCATTACCGTTGTAAAATTTTTGTGAAATACTCCACAGACTGTCTCCTTTGTGCACGGTGTAAGTTACTCTAAAAGTTTGAGAATCATTGTTTTCTGCGATTGTTTTCTTTACTACAGAAGTGTTTGAAATGGTTAGAACTTGGCCTTTTTCAATTTTGTCAGGATTTGCTATTTTATTTTCACTGGCGATTTGGGTCCACCTGTAACCATCGTTATAATATTTGACTGCAATTTTCCAGAGGTTGTCCCCTTTAACAACAGTATAGTTAGTTGAAGATTGATTTGTACCTATTTTCGCATCAGGAGTTTTTGAAATATTTTTCTCTTTGGTTTGGGTTTGTTTTTCACTCTGCTCTTTTTTATTGTCGTTTGTTGATTTGCTAGTTTCTGAAAGAGTGTTCGCTGCCAAAAAGGCTAGAATTATTAAAATCAAGGCTAAAATACCTGAGGTAAAAGCCTGATTTCTATCTGCGACAAATTTTTTCCAATCAAATGGTTGAGTTTTTTTGGCCATTTAGATTTTGTTTGGCAGAAGAAAGATTGCTGAGGCAGAAAAATATAGCAATATTATCTTAAGAACCAATCAAAAGTTTTGCAAGAGGGTAATTGTGCATATGATGGTGGTGGGGAGGATAGATCACGTTCGAACCTTTTATCAACAATTTCTACAGTGAAGTGAATTTTTTTAAAAATATTGATTATAAATGCTTTCTAGGTTACAATCCGTCAGCCTAAGAAAGAGAGGGAAAAATGGACGATGAATCACTCTCTATTTTGATGGAGACTAGCTTTGACCAGAGTAATGTTACTGGTTACTTGAGTCATCAATTTGGGAAGTCTGATGGTTACGAAACCTTAATCTTCTATTTAGTTGAAGCGAAAGAGACCTCATTAGAAGAAGCTAGAAAGGAGGTTATTCGGGTTTTAGTGGAGATGTTTGGTTTGAAATTGCCTCAAGATATTTCAGACCTCGGGAACAGGGTTTTTATCCAATGGATACCTCCAGAAGCTTTGCAAATAGCTGACATTCAACCAGTTAGAAAGTTAGTAGAATTTGAAGTTATTCCTGAGAACAGCTCGAAAGCAAAAATTTCAGGTACTAATTCGACGCCTACTCAGTCGTTTAATAAAAATCGGACTGCCACGAGACAACGCACTAGTCAACCCATGAGGTCTAATGAAAGAGAAGAATCTCCCATCCCACATGCGATTATTAGTGAAGGTAATGCAATTAATTCACTATTTGTTGTTGCAGATCTTTTGTCATGGGTTGAGAAAGCTCAGAAGGATTCACCGAAAGTTGTCGGTCAGGGCAATCCAATAGCAATCGCACAACAAGTTATTGAAGAGCTCAATCAGCACGATATTCTGAGGTGGAATACTTTGGATAGAAATTTGCGAGCGAAGAGATTTATTTTTAGTCCTCAGACCAATGCGGTTTTGAGAGCAGGACTCGAAGAAATGAGTAGTCTCAGCTCATCTCATTCTATGTAGTCCTAGCACGGACGGTCTAAAACAATTAGGCCGTTTTTTTTTGAAATAATTTGAATTTTCTTTATTTATAAATTTGATAGACATGTAAGGAAAAATTGCTGGCGGGCCCGACCGGATTCGAACCGGCGATCTCCTCTTCGACAGAGAGGCATGTTAACCGCTACACCACGAGCCCGTGTTTGAAGCTAGTGGAGTTTAACAAAATAAACCAATTCCGTCAATCTAAGTTGCAATTTGCTATAAGTTTCTATAGAATCCCAAAGAGTTTCATCTCAAAGGAGGGAAGTCAAGATATGCCTAGCTTTCGGGAACTTCGGGAGAGAAAAAAATTCGAAGGTAAGCATTTGTGCGTGGGTCTTGATCCAGATGAAGAAAAAATTCCTCTAGGTATTTCGGTAGAAAACTTCCTATTCGGAATCGTCAACTCAACAATAGATGTGGCTGGGTGTTTCAAACCTAATGTAGCTTTTTTTGAATCCATGGGTCAGACAGGAGCTGATCTGTACATGAAACTGATTCATTATATCGGTTTTCTTGATCATGAGATGCCTGTTATTGGTGATGCCAAAAGAATGGATATTGGAAACACTAATAAAGCTTATACGCAGGCTTTCTACCAAAATGCCGGTGTTGGTGCATTGACACTGAATCCTTATTTAGGACTCGAGGACGCTGCTGATGTATTCCTTGGTTACAAAGAAAAAACAGGGATTTTCCTTTGCAGAACAAGTAACAAGGGTGCGCGAGCGATTCAAGACTTACCGGTATATGTAGGTGATGACCCAATAGATGCAGGACAAGACCATTCCCCATTATTTTTGGTCGTTGCTAGAATGGTTGCCCAGGAATGGAGTCAAATCGGAGAAATCGGTTTGGTAGCTGGCGCTACTTTTCCGGACGACATCGCCAGAATTCGAAGAGTCGCTCCTGATGCCTTCCTTCTGATTCCAGCCATTGGTAAGCAGCAAGGTGAGTTAAAAACATCGGTGTTGAATGCTGCTTCCACTAAAGGGGACTTTGTTATTAATGTTTCTAGTGGAGTGATCTATGCTAGCGATGATGAGGTTCTTTTTGCGGCGAAAGCTCATCATGCAGCGGTAAGCTATCATGAGCAGATCCAGAAAATTCTAGAAACGGTGTAAGGAGTAGATTATGTCAGTAGAAATCGGTAATGAAGCTTGGTTCATCTCCCGTTTCGAGCAAACTGGAGCGATCATGAAATCAGGTCATTTTGTTGGAAAATCAGGTCTTCATTTGGACAGTTATGTTGAGAACGATCTAATTACTAGCGAGCCAGAATTAGTGAGTGAGTTGGTGAGTACGCTTGTCTCGATCCATTCAAAAGCTTGGTTTGATAGGGTTGATTTGGTAATTGCTCCTGCAGGTGGCGCGGAGCTTTTTGGAGGTATGCTTGCCCTTGAAATCGGCTGTAAGTTTGCCTTTACTGTTAAGCAGGAAGGTAAGCAAACCTTGCAACGAAGCTTTTATAGGTTGGTGCAAGGTCGAATAAGAGTCTTGTTAGCAGACGACATATTGACCACTGGAGAGACTTTAAGAGAACTTGCTAGAGCGGTTGAATCTTTTGAAGCGGAGGTAGTGGGGGCAGCAGTGATTTGGAAGCGAAGCGATCCAAATCTTGACTATCCGATAGCTGCAATTGTCGATAAGAAATTACCTAATTGGAGTGAGGAAAGCTGTATTTTGTGCCAACAAGGGGTTAGAATTCGAACCGATGTTGGTCACGGACTTGATTTTGTAGGCAAATATGGGATGAATCCTGTCAACTGGCCTGCTAATAGAGTTGCTGGTATTTAAACAACCTCGAATCAATCACGAATCGGGGTTTTTCTTTTCTTAAAAAATAATTTTAACATCTTGAGTGAACTCTCGATTATTGTATCTCTAACGCGATATAATTAATTGTCGGTTTATATCGACCAGTAAGTAGTTTTTGAAAAACTAATATTTATTGTATTGCGGTCGATATATTCTCCAAGACTCGAATATGGCTTTTTCATTTTCAAATAAACAACTTTCTGAGTTACTTAGAAACGTGGCTGCAGTTTATCAAATTAAAAACAAAAATCAGTTTCAAATTCGGGCGTATGAGTTAGCAGCGGATTCAATTGAACATTCGACTAGTGACATCAAAACTCTATGGGAACTTGGAGAGCTTGATTCAGTTCCAGGTTTGGGGGAGAGTTTAAGAGGTTACCTGGATGAGTTATTTAGTAAAGGTAAAGTCAAGCATTTTGACGAAATTTTTGAAGGTATTGATAAAAACGTTTTTGAACTTTTGAAAATAGCGGGTATTGGTCCAAAAACAGCCTTCAAACTTACAGATGCGGGGGTTAAAGGTATAGCTGATCTTGAGGAAAAGATTGATAGGGGAACCTTACTAAGGAAGGAATTTTCTGAAAAAGTTTTGACTAATATCAAGGCTGGGATTGGGGAATATAAAAGAAAAAGCGACAGGATTTTACTCCCTGTAGCTCAAGAAACAGCTCTAGGGGTTATAAAGTACTTGGAAAAGCATCCCAAAGTAAAAAAAGCCGATACATTAGGTAGCTTAAGGCGTATGGTTTCAACAGTTGGGGATATTGATATTTCTGTAGCTTCTGAGGCCCCAGAAGAGGTTATAAAGTATTTTTGTGACTACTCTTTGGTCGATAGAGTAGTTGAGTCTGGCGACAAGACGGCAACCATAGCATTGAAGACAGGACTACGAGTAGATTTGATGGTACAACCACCTGAGCTTTACGGAAATCTCTTACAACATTTCACAGGTAGTAAGAACCACAACATAAAAATCCGCTCTCTAGCTTTGAAAAAAGGTTACTCTGTTTCTGATAACGGAGTGACTGAGGTTAAATCAGGAAGAGTCCATAAATTTACCGAAGAAGAATCGGTCTATAAACTACTGGGTTTGCAATTTCCCTCCCCTGAGTTACGCGAAGATACAGGTGAGGTAGAAGCTGCAACCGAGCACAAATTACCGACCTTAATAAGACCAACTGACTTAAAAGGAGATTTGCATACCCACTCAAGTTATACAGACGGAAAAAATACGATCCAAGAAATGGTAGAGTCTGCACAAAATTTAGACAGAGAGTATATCGCAATAACAGATCATTCATATCCAAATCTTGACTATTCGAAAAGAATAAAAGAAATAGAACAAATAAACTACTCACAAGACAAGATAAGAGTAATAAAAGGACTCGAAGTAAATATAAATGTTGATACAACATTACAAATACCAGATGAAATATTGGCAAAGCACGATTTTAATTTAGTTTCAATACACACAAGTTTCAGGCAGACTGAGAAGGAAATGACAAATCGAATTATTAGAGCTTTAGAGAATAAGTATGTTAATGGATTGTCTCACCCCACGGGCAGATTATTGTTGGAAAGAGAAGGGATCGAGGCCGATTGGGCGAAAATATTTAAGTTTGCTGCTGATTACGGAAAAATTATAGAAATTAATTCCTTTCCAAATAGATCTGATCTACCAGACCTGCTTATTCGGGAAGCCAAGAAATATAAGGTAAAATTTTCAATCGATACAGATGCGCATCATGTCGATCACCTGAAACTTTTTGACTACGGAATAGCTTTGGCTCGAAGAGGTTGGGTTGAAAAAACAGAGGTTATAAATACCTTGCCTTACAGCAAGCTTGAAGATATAATAAATCTCAGCAAAAATTAGGAGGTGATTTAATGGACCCCATATTAATAATCGCAATTGTTGTAATAGTTTTAGTACTAGTGTTTGTTTTTGGTATCTACAACGGTCTTATTACAGCTAGAAACCGCGTTAAGGAAAGTTGGAGTGGTATTGATGTTCAATTGAAGAGACGAACTGACCTGATCCCAAATTTGGTTGAAACCGTCAAAGGCTATGCTTCTCATGAAAAGGAAGTTTTCCAAAAAGTTACTGAAGCTAGAAGTGCCATGATGAACGCTAAAGGAGCCAAAGAAGCAGAGGTCGCAGATAATATGCTGACCGGAGCTTTGAAGTCGCTTTTTGCAGTGGCAGAGGCTTATCCAGATCTAAAAGCTGCAGATAACTTTAAGGAACTGCAACAAGAATTGTCTGACACTGAGACCAAGGTGGCATCTAGTCGACAGTTTTACAACGCAAATGTACTTGATTACAATACTAAAATCCAAACCGTGCCTAGCAACATAATCGCTGGAATGTTTGGTTTCGCTGCATCTGAATTTTTTGAAGCTGAAGAGGCGGACAAAAAACCAGTGCCAGTAAAATTTTAGTTTTAGTTTGTGAACAAGGGTGAATTAAATTAACACGAGCAATCGTGTTGTTAACTGTTGCTACCATTTTTAGTAATAGGAGTAAATTTATGGCAAGTATTCCAACTGCCTATAACCAAGTAGCTAGTAATAAGTTTAGAACCATGGTCATTATGGTTTTGTTTACCGCATTTGTCGTTTTTGTAGCTTTTGTGCTTACAAGTGCCTTAGGTTACAGTCAAACCGAAGCAATTGGTTTCACCACAATATTTCTGATAATTGCTTTGATAATGAATTTTGCTTCTTTTTATTTTTCTGATTCGATAATTCTCGCAATTTCTCAGGCACACAGAGTTGAAATGAAAGACAATCCAGAGCTTTATCGACTGGTAGAAAATTTGTGTATTGCTTCCGGATTGCCTCAACCAAGAATCTATATCATCGAAGACACCGCCCCAAATGCCTTTGCAACCGGTAGGGATCCAAAACACTCAGCAGTTGTTTTTACGACTGGAATTTTGCAGAAACTTAATCGGCTTGAGCTCGAAGGTGTGGTGGCTCACGAACTTTCTCACATTGGAAATTATGATATCAGGGTTATGGCTGTTGTAACGATTTTGGTTGGTCTAGTAGCTCTGATGGCGGATATGTTTTTCAGAATGATGTGGTTTGGTGGTGGCCGAAGGGATAATGACAGTAATAAAGGCGGTGCAGCGGCCATTTTTATGATAGTTGCGATTGTTTTGGCAATACTATCGCCATTAATAGCTCAATTGATTCAGCTTGCAATTAGCCGAAGGCGAGAACTTTTGGCGGACAGTTCTGCGGCCTTGCTGACCCGTACCCCAGAAAGTCTTGCCAGCGCACTACTTAAAATATCAACCGACAAAGAACCACTTGAGGTTGCTAATAAGGGAACTGCTCATCTTTATTTTGCCAACCCGTTCAAAGATAAACAAAGTGGTGGTGTAGGTTGGTTTGCGAATTTATTTAATACTCACCCAAGTGTAGAGGAGCGCGTAAAAGCCCTACGCAGTATGCAGAATGGCTGAAAATATAACCAAAGATAAAGTCAAAAGTATCGCCAAATTGGCAAATCTGTCCCTAACTGAGAATGAAATCGAGAAATATTCAAAACAGCTTTCCGAAGTTATTGATTTTAATGTGAGTAAGTTAAATAAAGTAGATACAGATCAGGTTGAACCGTT
The DNA here is from genome assembly GCA_025449635.1 of Patescibacteria group bacterium. Lineage (GTDB taxonomy): Bacteria > Patescibacteriota > Microgenomatia > Woykebacterales > RBG-16-39-9b > JANWIZ01. Next base: position 9,515 of record JANWIZ010000023.1, on the reverse strand, counting down.
GTTAAATGCTTCCGGTCTTACAAATGTCTATCGCGAGGATAAGGTAGAACCAGGTTTAACCAGCGAAGATGCTTTGAAAAATGTAAAGGAAATTCACAATGGATTTATCAAAGTCAAAGCAATACTAGACCAATAAAATGACAATCAAAGAGTTACATAGCAAGTTAAAAACAAAACAAATCTCCTCTTCTGAATTGACGAAGGAAGCATTAGAAAAAATTGAAAAAGGCAATAGCAAAGTAGCTGCATTTTTATCCATAACCCCTGAGGTCGCTCTCGAGCAAGCAAAACACGCTGATGCCTTAATCGCATCGGAAAAAGAAGTCTGTTGGTTGACCGGAATACCTTTTGGCTTAAAAGACGTTATTGTAACCGAGGGGATTACTACAACTGCAGCTTCAAAAATACTTGAAGATTTTACCCCTCCTTATAGTGCGACAGTGTATGAAAACTTAAAGTCAGTCAAAGGAGTACTTGTCGGTAAGCTTAATTGTGATGAATTTGCGATGGGAGCTTCAACTGAAAATTCAGCTTATGTCAAGACCAAAAACCCGTGGGATTTGGAAAGAGTACCAGGAGGTAGTAGTGGGGGTTCCGCAGCAGCTGTTTCAGCTGGGTTAGTTCCTTACGCTTTAGGTACGGATACGGGTGGTAGTATTCGCCAACCAAGCTCATTCTGTAGTGTTGTCGGTTTGAAGCCAACCTACGGAAGAGTCAGTCGTTATGGGTTGATTCCTCTGGGGAATTCGCTCGACCAAGCTGGACCCATTACAAATTCGGTTGAAGACAGCGCGGTTGTTTTGAATATAATTGCTGGTTTTGATCCTAAAGATAGCACCTCGGTAAAAAAAGACTTACCCGATTACTCAAAAAATTTAAGTAAGGGTATAAAAGAGTTAAAATTTGGAATTCCAAAGGAATATTTGGCTGAAGGGGTTGACCCAAAGGTAAAAGAGGTTTTTCTTAGAGCTAGTAAAAAAATCGAAGATTTAGGTGGGAAAATTGTTGAAACCTCCCTTCCCAGATCAGAGCAGGCAATCCCTGTCTACTACATAATCATGTCGTCTGAAGTTAGTACCAATTTGGCTCGTTACGACGGTATTCGGTTTGGGAAGTCAAGAGATTTCTTTGGCCCGGAGACAAAGAGAAGAATTATGTTAGGCACCTATGCCCTTTCCTCAGGCTATTATGACGCTTATTATCTGAAAGCCGCCAAGGTAAGACAGTTAATCTTTGAAGATTTTCAGAACGCGTTCGAAAAAGTTGATTTTATCATTGGTCCCACTTCTCCAATTCTTCCTTTCAAGTTTGGAGAAAGGGTTGATAATCCTTTGCAAATGTATTTGGCAGACCTATTTACCGTGCCTCAAAATTTAGCTGGGGTACCGGCTATATCAGTACCTGGTGGGTTTAGCGAGGGTTTACCCGTTGGGTTACAAATTACTGCTAACCATTTTGAAGAGGAGAAGTTGCTTCAAGCAGCTTATGCATTTGAGCAAGCGACTGATTTTCATAAACAAAAGCCGGAGGGGTTTTAGGTGGGTTTACTTTCAAATTTATTTAGGCGAAAAGATAATTATGTCGGTGAAGCCAGACTGACTTTGTTTGACCAGAATTTTGTTAAAGAAAACTGGGCAAAAATCGAAGAGCAGATTAGTTTGGGAAAGCCCTCAAATCTACGCAGTGCTGTGATTGATGCAGATAAACTAGTCGATTTTGCGTTGAAGAAAATTTACCCTTCCCTAGATAATATGGGAGCACGATTGAAGCAGGTTAAACCAAAATTTGAAGGCAACTATCAAATTTACGATCAACTTTGGTTTGCCCATAAAGTTCGCAACGAGTTGGTCCACAATATAAATTTTGACTTACCAAGTGTGCAAGCAAAACTTGTTCTTGAAAATTTTAAACAGGCATTAGTTCATTTAGGAGCATTAGTGGGATGAATAACTACGATATTGTTATTGGTTTAGAAATTCATGTCCAACTTAAGACCGAAAGCAAAATGTTTTGCTCTAGTAGTGCGAATTATTTTGGCGAGAAGCCAAATAGTCGTGTTTGTCCGACTTGCTTGGCATTGCCTGGAGCACTTCCAGTCACAAACAGACAGGCGATGGAAAATGCAATCAAGGTTGGATTGGCTTTGAATTGCAAAATAAACAATTTCAACCGTTTTGATCGTAAAAGTTATTTCTATCCAGATCTACCTAAGGGGTTTCAAATTTCCCAATTTGACTTACCTGTTGCAAAAGACGGATTCGTAATGGTTGGTGAAAGAAAAATCCGCATTAATCGAGCTCACCAGGAAGAAGATACGGGTAAGCTTATCCATCAAGAAATTGTTGGAGATAAGGTTAGTCTTATTGATTTCAACCGAAGTGGTGTTCCTCTGATCGAAATTGTATCCGAACCAGACATAACCTCTGCTGAAGAGGCAAAAAATTATGCTAAAAAAATTCACCAATTGATGAGATATATTGGAGTAGCTGACGTTGATATGGAAAAAGCTGGTATGAGATTTGATGCAAATGTTTCAATTAAACCAAAGGGGGAGAAAGAATTGGGGACCAAAGTCGAAATCAAAAATATCAATTCATTTACTTTTCTTGAGAAGGCAGTCAATTTTGAAGTTGCTAGACAACTTAGGGCAATCGATTCGGGAGAGAAAATAATACAGGAAACCAGAGGCTGGATTGAATCAAAAGGCGAGACAGTTTCTCAACGGACTAAAGAAACATCACCTGACTATCGTTATTTTCCCGACCCCGATTTACCCCCATTAAATTTTGATTCAGAAGAAATCGAGACAATTGCTAAAACTTTGCCAGAGTTGCCTGATGCAAAGACCTCAAGGTTTGAACAAGACTATCATTTAAACCCTTATGAAATCAGTGTTTTGGTAGAGGATCAAAATGTTGCAAACTGGTTTGAAGAAACGCTTAATATTTATTCGAAGACTCAAGGAATCTCAAAGACCGAAAAGGCTAAAATTGTATCTAATTGGGTACAAGGTGAGGTAATGCGAGTGTTGAAAGAACTGGGTATCTCAATTTGGGAGTTGAAGGTGGAGCCAGCCAGTTTTACCGAATTATTGTTAATGATAGATAAAAATCGGGTTTCGAAACAGGCAGCAAAGCAAGTTTTTAGTGAGATGGTTCGTACAGGTGAAATGCCAGAAAAAATTATTAAAGATCTCAAGTTAGAGCAAGTTTCAGACGTTCTTGAATTAGGAACTACTATTGAAGAGGTTTTGGCAGATAATCAAAAGGCTGTTTCAGACTATAAAGCAGGCAAGGACTCTTCCTTTGATTTTCTTTTTGGGCAAGTCATGCGCAGAGCAAAAGGAGCAAACCCGACTGCTCTTCGAGAAGTGCTTAAAGAAAAGCTAAAATAAAAATGGAAACTCAAACAGCCCAAATTCAGTATCAGTTAATAACTTCAACTGAGGAGCTTGAGAAAATAGTTCCTGAGCTTGAAAATGAACAGACATTAGGTTTAGATACTGAAGGGAATAAACTTGACCCTTTGACAAGTAAGTTGTTTTTAATACAAATAGCGACAAAGGAAAAAGCTTTTGTGATCAATTGTCAGAAAGTTGATCTTACCCCACTAAAACCAGTTTTGGAAGCCGATAGACCCCTGAAAATCGCGCAAAACGCCAAATTTGATTATAGCTTGTTGAAGGCTCAAGCCGGAATTACTCTAGGTGCAGTTTTTGACACAATGTTGGCAGAAAGAGTAATAACTTGCGGGATTTCACGCGAAATTTCTCTTCGTGCTTTAGCAGATAAGTATTTAGGGATGAAGCTTGATAAAACCATTAGAGACAGCTTTACCGATCCGACAAACGCGGCTTTGCATGGTAAATTTAGTAAAGAGCAGTTGGATTACGCAGCCAGAGACGCACTTATTTTGCACGAAATTTTTAGGAAACAATTCGCAATTTTACAGAAAGAAGAACTGGTCAATACGGCTAAACTTGAGTTTCAAGTAGTCCCTGTCGTTGGTGAAATGGAATTGAGAGGTTCTTTAATCGATCAAAAAAAATGGCGCTCTCATATCGCAGAGTTAATTGAAAAAAGAAACACTATTAACACTGAGATCCAAAAAGATCTGAGGCATTTGACTGACTTTTCCCAGGTTGATCTTTTCGGAAATGAATCTGATGCAATTAACTTGGATAGCCCATTGCAGCTACTCGAAGCTTTCAAAAAATTAGGTATACCTCTCCCAAATACTTCTGAAGCAACTTTGTCAAAGATAGATCATCCTTTAGCTAAAAAACTTTTAGAGTATCGGGGATTTGAAAAAATGATTACTTCATTCGGGGAATCAATTCTTGAAAAAATTCACCCACTTGATAATCGACTGCACCCAGATTTCCTGCAGCTAGGGGCAGATACTGGGAGATTTGCTTGCAACAATCCAAATTTGCAACAGATACCAGCAGAAAGCGGTTTTCGAAGCTGTTTTATCGCTAGTCCAGGTTATAAACTAATTACAGCTGATTACTCGCAAATCGAGTTGCGGATTATGGCTGAGGTAAGCCAAGACCCAGCTTTTTTGGAAGCCTTTAATAAGGACATTGACCTGCATACTTTAACAGCCTCACAAATGTTTCGAATCCCAATCGAAAAAGTTGATAAGGAAAAGAGATTTCAAGCAAAATCAATTAATTTTGGGTTGATGTATGGAAGAGGGCCAACTTCGCTTGGACTGCAGATTGGTTTGTCAGTTGAAGACTCTAAGAAATTATTAGACGTGTATTTTTCAACCTACAAAAAGGTAAAACGTTGGTTAGATGATGTTGGTAGGGATGTTGTCCGCTATGGCTATGCTCGTACACTTGATGGTCGTAAACGATTGTTTACTTTACCTGAACGAACCGACCCAGATTATCAAAAATTAATTGGCTCGATTGAAAGAGCAGGTAAAAATATGCCAATACAAGGGACTAGTGCAGATATTACAAAGTATGCCCTAGTCTATATTGCAGAAAAGTTAAGGCAAAATAATTTAGATGCTTATTTAATCCATACTGTTCATGACGAAATTGTAACTGAAGCAAGAGAAGATATTGCTGATGATGTGGCAAAAATGGTTGAGGAACAAATGATTGCAGCTGGACAAAAACTTTTAAAATCAGTTCCTGTTAAAGTTGATGTAAATATTTCAAGTGTTTGGGAAAAATAAGAAGCTTTTTTGCAAAATAAGATCTATTTTGATATAAAAAAACTCACTTTCGTTCTGGTTGACAAAATAACCAAATTGCTCTAAATTAAATCTATCTGGACAGCAGATTTGCTTTTCTTCAGGTGAAGGAAAGCAGAGATTATTAATCCCTTTCAAACAACTTGCACTAAAGGCAAGTTGTTTGCTTTTGTAGCCGCGAAATACCCTATTGACAGTACAAATAAATTGGATCATATTAAAGTCAAATAAGCTTGAAAAAGCCAAGCTCATAATGGTTGCCCTCCATTTTGGATGGTAGGTATGTTGCGGGCCAAAAATCGCTACAAATTAAGACACTATTATATTGCCAAAAATATCCAAAATAGCTCGTTTTCCATTCAAAAAGAACTAACAATAGCCATACAAAATTTAGCAGAGAGCACCGATTGATTGCTAAGAGGATTTTAACGGTATTTTTGATGAGCTCCTAAAGAATTAATGAGTTACCTAACTTTAGCTTAAGTTATCCCAGAGTACAAATAATTTAGGTTATTGTAAAGCCAGGTTAAACTTATAATAGATAAAATGGTTGACTATCTATGGTAGAATTAAAAAACACTGACAAACTTATAGTAGTGTGAATCATGTTTAAAAAGTTCACTAGAGTAGTTTTGTCGACCATTTTAATATTTTCTATCTTTTCAAACATTATGCCAGTGCAGCAAGCAAGGGCTGCGTTGCCAAACACTGGAGCCCCATCTGGTTTCGAACTTTCCCAAGCAATAACCGGTCTTTTTTTACCGACAACTGCCAGTTTTGCTCCTGACGGGAGGGTTTTTATCGCACAAAAAGATGGTGTAGTAAGAGTCTACAAGGGCGGTGCTTTGTTGGCACAACCTTTCTATACAGTTGCAAATGTGAATAATTATGTTGACCGCGGTCTATTAGGGATGGCTTTACACCCTGATTTTGCAAATAACCCTTACGTTTACTTGCTTTTTACTTACGATAACAATCCAAGCAACCCCGGTGGTCCAAAAACCGGACGGTTGATTCGAGTTACTGCCAATGGGGATACAGCTGTTGCTGGCAGTGAAATAACTATTTTGGGAACCAATGTCGGAAACAGTGTTCAAACTTCATGTGACGATTTTGCTGTTACCTCGGACTGTTTACCTGCTGATAGTCTATCTCATGCTCCTGGTTCAGTTCGCTTTGGTACTGATGGCAAACTTTTGGTTTCGGTGGGGGACGGAGCTGGTTATGATGATGTCGATACAAAAGCTTTAAGGGCTCAAAATTTGGATAGTTTGGCAGGAAAAATTTTACGGGTGAATCTAGATGGAACAGCTCCAGCGGATAACCCTTTTTACACTGGCAATCCAAATGCCAATAGATCTAAAGTCTGGGCTTACGGTATTCGCAATAGTTTCAGGATCAACACAAGACCCGGAAGCGGTCAGATATATCTCGGTGAAGTTGGTTGGAATACTTGGGAAGAAATTAATTATGTTCCAGCTGCTGCAAACTTGGGTTGGCCATGTTGGGAGGGTAATGAGCAGCAAAACGGGGACGGGCAGATTGCTCATGGAAAATACAAAGATTTGCCTGAGTGTCAGGCACTATACGCGGCTAACCCAGCTAATTTAAAATTTCCGTTGCACACTTATCCTCATCCACCGAGCAGTTCAGTAATTGGGGGTGTTTTTTATGATGGTAGTGACTATCCAGTTCAGTATCAGGGAGTTTATTTCTTCGCAGACTATTCAAAGGATCAAATTTATAATCTAAGAGTTGACGCTGCTGGAAACCTTATACCAGGGTCTGTCTCTACTTTTGCGTCAAATGTCGATGGGCCAGTTGAGTTTCTTAAAGGTCCAAATGGGGATATTTACTACGTTGCGATCAACACAGGCTCAATTAACAAAATTAGCTATATACCTGGAAATTTACCTCCAGTTGCGATTGCTAATTCTGATAAACAAACAGGAGCAGCTCCTCTTACAGTAAACTTTAACAGTTCAGGTAGTTATGATCCTGAAAACGAAGCTTTGACTTTTCTTTGGGATTTTGCCGATGGAACGACTTCGAATCAAGCTAACCCAACTCATACTTTCACCAGCAACGGTGCGTTTGATGTAGTTTTAACAGTAACCGATGGGAATAATAATTCCACTGATGCAACAATAACTATAAATGTTGGTCAATTTGCTCCAGTAGTAAACATCACAACTCCAGACAATTTTCAAAGCTTTGATGTTGCACAAACCGTCAATTATTCCGGGACTGCAACGGACATAGAGGATGGAAATCTTTCTGGAAGCTCTTTATCTTGGAGTGCGATAGTTCATCATTGTCCGTTGAGTGATTGTCACAACCATTTTCTCTTTAGTAATGCACCTGGAAACAGTGGTAATTTTACCTTTCCTTTGCATGATAAACCTTTCTATATTGAATTAATTTTAACTGCAACTGACAGTACTGGCTTGTCTAGCTCAAAATCAATTTCAATCTACCCAACTGGAGAGGAGATTAGTCACTCCACACTCTTTGACGGTATTAATGACTATGCAGATGTTTCTAATAATACAGGCTTGTTTAATCAAACTTTGACTGCTGAGTCTTGGATCAAATCTCTTTCGACTGACAATTATGGTGGGGAAATTATTTCCGCTGGTAACAATTGGGGACTTCGGCTGACCCCAGAAGGTAATTTAAGGTTTTTCTTTAATTCCAGCACGGGTTGGAAAAATTTTGAAACCAGTGGGGTAAATATCAAAGATGGGGTTTGGCACTACGTTGCAGCCACAAAAGGTGCTGGTCAGGTCAAGCTTTACGTAGACGGAACACTCAGAGCAACATTTGCAAGCCCTGAGGCAATCAGCTATCTTTATGGGCAAAAACTAACTATTGGTAAGCACGGAGATCTGGATGATAATTTCGCCTTTAATGGTAGTATTGATGAAGTAAGACTGTGGAACGTTGTGAGAAGTGATGCGTTAATTACTGCTAACTACAATAAACAGATTTCTTCACAGAGCGGTTTAATTGCCCATTTTGAAATGGAAGAGGGAACTGGCGGAGTTGCAAATGATTCTAGTGGTAATTCTCACACATTGACTCTTCAAAATGGAGTGGTTTGGACTGTTGGTGTACCTTTGCAGTCAGGTCAGCCACCGATTCCAACAACCAATAAAGCGGTTAACTATTCTTCGGGTAACTCAGCGACTATATCTAATACAACTGATCTAAAACTAAGCCAGTTCAGTGCCGAAACTTGGGTAAAGATAAATGGAGTTGGACTATATGGTGGAGAAGTGATTTCCTTGGGAAACAATTGGGGGTTGCGAGTTAACTGGGACGGTAATATTCGCTTTTTCAAAAGAAACGCAGCTAGTTGGACTGATTTACAAACATCTGGTGTGAACGTTTTGGATAACGTTTGGCATCACTTGGCCGTTACCCGATCGGCTAGTCAGACAATTATTTATATTGACGGTGTAGCTAAACTTACAACCGCAACTTCAGGTAGTGTTGTTTACAATCTGGGAAACAATCTAGTCGTTGGTAAGCATGGAGACAGTGATGTGAATTTTAACTTGTCTGGAGCGGTGGATGAAATTCGAGTTTGGAGTAGTGTTCGTAGCGCATCAGAGATTGCAAATTCAAGAAATACTGAGATTTCTCCAACGAGCACTGGTTTGCTTGCTTATATAAAGTCAAATGAGGGCAGTGGGTTGAGTTTGGCAGACTCGACTGGGAAAGGTCATACAGCAGTTCTTACGCCAGGTAGTATCTGGGTTGATGGAGCACCTTTGGGTGGTACAACCCCACAACCTACAGTAAATGCTTCGGTTGGTCTCGATGGCATCAATGATCAAGTTTCAGCCAACACACTTGCTAGTTACAGAACATCCATTTTTACAATTGAAAGTTGGATAAATACAACTGCCGTTGGGCTTTATGGTGGAGAAGTAATTTCCTTAGGTAATAATCTGGGTCTTAGAGTATTACCCAGCGGTAACCTTCGTTTCTTCTTCCATACTGGATCTCTTGTCTGGAGAAATTTTGAAACAACTGGCGTAAATTTGATTGGAAGTGGTTGGCATCATGTTGCGGTGGTAAAGGACAGTACTTCTGTAAAAATTTATATAAACGGAGTTTTAAGATCCACATTTACAAACAATCAGGCTGTAAGTTATAGCCTCGGGCAAACTTTGGTAATTGGTCGGCACGGCGATCTTGATAATCGTTTTAATCTAACTGGGTCTGTTGATGAAGTTAGAATTTGGAACAGTGCTAGAAGTGCATCTGACATTTCAGCTAACTACAATAAAGAATTA
>JANWIZ010000022.1 GCA_025449635.1 Patescibacteria group bacterium | reverse complement strand
TTTACTCGAAGCTATTAGTTTCACTTGACGGATACATTTTGATTGCTTTAGAATATAACTAAGAAGTAATGAAACTGCCATATCAAAACTCAAATTCCCAAAAAGGTCAAATTTTAATAATATTTTTGCTCGTTTTGGTAGTTGGATTAGCAATTGCGCTTTCGATTGCCTCCCGAACTGTTACTGATGTTCGTCAAACCACTACCTCAGATGAGTCAAACAGAGCCTACTTTGCCGCCGAGGCTGGGGTTGAAAATGCTTTGAAGAAAATTGAGCAGGGTACCCTTGGAACAATTGGTCCAACCGGAGTAGCCGCTGACGTTGACCTGAAGACAACAAATAGATCTGAAGCTGACGTTACGGTAAAAAATCTTGGTGTTGCAAACGGGGAGAATTTTCAATACCCCTCTCCTTTACAAAAGGATGATGTTGCCCAGATAAATCTAATGTCAAACTTTAATAATATAACAACTGCTGGTGTGTACGATACTGATGGTAACGGTTTTACAAGAAGTGATCCAATTAATATTTATTGGGGAGAAGCAGGTTCACAGACTGCAATAGAGGTTAGTATTATTACTTGTACCTCACCATGTACTACAGGTGTTGGTCAAGTTTTTAACATTTATAAAATGATTTTCGACCCTATAGGCAGCGGCCGGATACCAAATGCGTGTACAACAGTAACCTCAACCCTAGCAGCACCAGTAGCAACCAATCTCACTGACAACCCACCGGGTGTTCCCTTTCGATGGATGAGAACATTAAACTTTACTACCGCCTGCGCCTCAAATGATACTATTCCTGCTGGTCAAGCCCCAGTACTAGCTAGAATTCGAGCACTTTATGGTGGGACAGAGTTGGCAGTTGCATCTGATAGGCTCCCAAATCAAGGCTATGAAGTTGATTCCAAAGGTTTAGTTGGTTCCGGAGTTGCTCGCAAACTGTTGGTTTATCAGCTCTATCCAGCTTTGCCTTCGGTTTTTGATTACGTGCTTTACAACGGCTCAGCCTCAAATCCGCTTACAAAATAATCGTTTCAACCTATTGTCAGAGTCAGACACAAAATGTTAAAATTTAACTAACTATGCCTGCCATTAACCATTTTGGACTTGATATCGGTACTGCCACAATCAAAGCAGTTCAACTTGGCGGCTCAATCGACTCTCCAACTTTTATCACAGCCGGCCAATTTCCAACCCCAGCTCAAGCAATACTTTCTGAAGCGGAAGCAGATATCAAAGCTGTTGCCGAAACTATCAAGACTTTGCATAAGGAAGCCAAAATCACGACTGATAAAGTGGTTACAGCTCTTCCAGAATCACAAATTTTTACTCGAGTGGTTGAAATGCCGCAACTTTCAAAGCAAGAGATTCAAAGCGCTATTGACTATGAAGCTGAGCAGTATGTCCCAATACCTTTGACTGAAGTTCGGTTAACCTGGCAGATATTGTCGAGTCGGGTTGGACCAGATAAAAAGCCTAAAGTCGATGTACTATTAGTTGCTGCTCCAAATAATTTGATCAATAAGTATCTCAACATCTTAAAGGCCGCTGGGTTGACCGCGGTGTCTCTTGAAACAGAAACAACGGCGGTAGTTCGTTCATTGGTGCAAAGAGTTGAAGGCTCCCCCACGACACTAATTATAAGTATTGGGGCTTCGTCGACTGATTTGACGATTGTTGAGAATACTCAAATCAATTTTACCCGCTCAATCGCCACTGGAGGATCTGCCTTGGCTCGAGGTATTGCCAATGATCTTGGGTTTGAAACTGAACAAGCGGTAGAATATATGAAAACCTATGGACTAGATCCAACGCAACTTGAAGGTAAAGTCATGCAGGCAATCAAACCGATTTTTGATGTTATTGTCAACGAAGTCCGCCGGGCTCTCGCCTATTATTCTGGTAAGCACCCAGAAAAACCAGTTAAGAGAGTTGTTTTGGCTGGCGGGACAGCCAAGCTGCCTGGTGTGGTTATTTACCTCGCCGAAGCACTTGGTTTGGAAGTGCAAATGGGTAACCCTTGGGATGGTATTGGATTACCACCAAATATTTCGAAGAAGTTAATTGATGAAGGAACATCTTACAGTGTATCAGTCGGTCTGGCTCTAAAGCCATTGTGAGGAATTTTGTAAAATGGAAAGTGGCATAAATCTATTACCGCAATTAACAAATAAAGAAGTCAAAGCTGGAGTTTATCGTCGTAAGATCAATATCGCCGCTTTAGGATTGATTGGTGTAGTGGGTTTGATCATTGTTGCCTTGTTTGCCTACCAGATATTTTTAACTCTTCTAGCTGGAAATGTCGAAAGGCGAACTGAAGAGGCGACAAGTAAAATTGTTGAAAATAGGGACACTGAGATTTTGAATAGGTCATTAGTAGAAAAAGCTCAGCAACTGCAGACAATTTTAGATTCGGGAGTTCCAACCTCGAGTATTGTCGAACAACTTGATTTGGCTGCGAATAATATTCCTGAACCCGTTAAACTAAAAGCAATTTCTGTTATCGCTAAAAATCAAATCACTGTCGATGGTATCGCAGTTGGGAGCAACCCTTCAGAAAGTTTAAAAACTTGGATAGATAACCTAACTTCAATTAGTGGTCAGGATTATTTTACAAAAATTAGTTTATCAAGCTTAACTGGAAGCAAGAGCGAAGGTTACAGTTTTTCTTTTACTATGGACTTTCTTAAAAAAGGTCTTTTTAAATCTGAAGATGAAAACCAGTAGTTTTGAAAAAATTAAAAATTATTTAGTTCCTGTACTGAGCATGATTGCAGTTGTTGTAATGATTCCAATATTTATAATGCCTCAATTAAATAAAATTGCTGAGGCGAGCAAAATACTAAACAAAAACCAAAAACGGCTAGATTTGATTGAAAAGAAAGCAACTGATCTCGAAAAACTTTCTGAGAAAAAAGACAGTCTCGAGCAAAAGATTGAGATAATTGAGCAAGCTCTTCCGGTGGATAAATCAGTAGCACCACTTGTTTCTGGAATTCAACAGCTGGCGATTACTAGCGGGTTATCTGTTGAAAGCTTTAAAATTGTACCTGGAAAGACGGCAACAGATTCCGCCAAACCAGTTTCCAACACTCAAGCCGCTGCACCAAGTACTGGAGCGGGAGCAGTACAAAAAGTAGCTCCCTCCTCGACTGAGAAAAACCTTATCTTTCAAATTACCCTTGTGGGAGGTACTAAGCCTTATAAAACTTTTCTATCAACTCTAGAGAAAGCCAAAAGAATCTTAGTTCTAGATGAGTTTCAGTCAACCTCAGATGATGGAGCTCTCTTTAAATTCGTGGTTTTCCTTCAAGCACCTTACGCCCCACTTCCCAAGATCAGTTCTGATCAGGTTGGCGAGCCACTCCCTTCACTAAGTGAAGCAAACGAAAAATTGATCAAAGCGCTCGATAGTCCAGAGTTTCAGGATGTAACTCAAAGTCAAATTACTCCAGGACCAACAGGTGTTGTAAATCCATTTTAAATTTTTGATCTGAAAGTTAGACTCTTTTAAGTAAGTCTGGACGAAGTTTCTCAGTGGCCTCCCTCGCCTTATTTTGTCGCCATTCTTCAATTTTTTGGTGGTTACCGGAGATTAAAATTTCAGGGACACTAATCCCTTCGAAAACTTCTGGTCGGGTGTAGTGTGGGTAATCTAGCTGAATGCCACCCTGTCTGTCAGAAAAGCTCTCGTTTTCTAACGAATCTGAGTTTCCAATTGTTCCGGGCAATAGTCTTGCGACCGTTTCTAAAACGACTAAACTAGCAACTTCACCACCGTTTAAAACATAATCCCCAATCGAAAGTTGAGTATCAACGTATTTATCTTTAAATCTCTGGTCTACGCCCTCATAGCGCCCGCAGATAAGTATCAAGTGAGTCTCCTTGCTTAACTGTAGCGCAATCTTTTGAGTAACAGTTTGTCCAGTGGGGTCTAACAAAATGACCTTAGAGCCTCTTTTTTTTAAAGACTGTACACAAGCGGCTAATATGTCGGCTCGCATCACCATACCTGCACCTCCGCCGTACGGCTTATCATCGACTTGTTTGTGGTTTAGATTGGAAAAACTTCTTAAATCAACGATATTAAGATTAAAAACCTTCTTATCAATTGCTTTAGCAAGCAGACTTTCTTTTATCGGGGAGTTAAAATAATTTGGAAAGAGGGTGACAATGTCAAACTTCATGATCAAAAATTCTCAAACTAGTTCTCGATCAAAGTTATGTTGACTCTTTTTCTTTCAACAATTGCTTTGACTTTAACGAGGTTTCGCAAAGATTTAATAACTTTACCTGCTTTACCGATAATAATACCGATATCTTCAGGATTTACTTTTAATTCCAGCAGAATATAACCAGTAGAATCGGTTTTCTCCTCAATTACCACATCATCCGGGTGGTTTACAAGGTTTTTTACTAGAAAAGTTAAAAAATCCTTCATGAATTATTTTGGTGAAGTTAGTTTTTCTACAGCTGTTGTTGTTTGGGCTCCAACCCCGACCCAGTAATCAATTCTTTCTTGATTCAATTTGATCTCAGCTGGTTTCACAGTTGGGTTATAGTAACCAAGAATTTCAAGAAATTTACCGTTTCTCTTATTTTGCTCATTTATAGCTACTATTCGATATTTTGGTTGGTTCTTAGTCCCAACTCTTGCTAGTCTAATTTTAATCATAAATCTATTTCTCGGAGAGTTTACCTGATTTCTTCTAACTTTGCAATAGCTTCAGAAGCAGCGACTTGCTCGGCTAGTTGTTTGCTCTTTCCAGACCCTTGAGCTATTTTTTCTTCGTTAAGAAAAACTCCCACAGTGAAGGTCCGATTATGATCAGGACCCTCTTCGTTTAGGACTCGGTAAGTCGGTGTAATATTTCTTTTTTCTTGAGCTAATTCTTGAAAACCACTTTTAAAGTCTTTATAAAGCTTTTTTGAAATAATCTGATCAAGTTCTGGAAGTAGATGTTGACTTATTAGTTGGTGTGCGTTTTTAACGCCGCTATCAAGATAGATTGCTCCCAGTAAAGATTCAAAAGTATTAGCTAGTATATACTGTCTCTCTCTTCCACCAGTCGCCTCCTCTCCTTTTGAAAGAAGTAGGAATTTTCCGAGTGAGAGTTTTTGAGAAATTTCAGCTAGTGTACGAGCATTAACCAACGAAGAGCGGAAGTTAGTTAAATCCCCTTCGGGATGGTTGGGGTATTTTAAGTATAGATGTTCAGAGACGATAAAACCCAAAACACTATCCCCCAAAAATTCTAACCTTTCGTTGTGAGGTAGATTTTCTTCGGAGTGTTCATTGAGATAAGATCGATGGATAAAAGCAGTTTTTAGTAAGTCTTTATTTTTGAAACTAAATCCAAGAATTTTTTCTAATTCATCAAACATTTTTTCACTGTTGGTGAAAAGTGAGGTCGCTCAAAAACTTTAAGCAAAAACACTACTAACCAACTAAACCTCCCCAATTTTATCAGCTATATAATTAATAATATCTTCAACTTTCTCAAACTTCATTGATTCCTCAGGAGGGATCTCTAGTTTAAATTCGTCCTCTAAGCTGACAACCAAGTCTGCCATTGTCAGAGGATCAGAGTTTAGGTCATCCTGCAAATAGGAGCTGTTTTCAACTTCATTGATTGGTATTCCAATATGGTTAGCGACTATTTCTTTAATTTTTTCTTGAACTGTCATTTTAGTTTTACCTCTGCTTTTTTCTTAGATTCGATGGCATCAGGCATTAAATCTTTTACAACTGTACCCAACACGCCGTTGATAAACTTCGAAGAATTATCACCACCAAATTGCTTTCCTAGTTCGACAGCCTCATCAATGGCAACTTTTGGAGGTACACTTCGAGCGATATAAAGTTCAAAAATTGAAATTCTCAAAATTTCTAGATCTACTTTAGCTATTTGCTCCAAAGGCCATTCGGGGGCGCTCGTTTCAATAATTTTATCGATTGCGTCTAAGTTTTCCGTTACCCCCCTAAGAATAAAAAAAATCAATTCAGAGTCTAACTCTTCTGACTTAAAGGCAGTTTCAGAGTCCTCCTTGCCCAACTCGATCACTCGATTAGCTATGGCTTCAATGTCAGTAGAATTAAAACTCCATTCAAATAACGACTGTAGCGCTATTTTTCTGGCCTCGTGACGGTTATCTAGCGTTTTTTTCATAAGCAGTCATTTAAAAAATTATTTTTTTGTATTTTCTTCTACCTTTGTGATTTTGGTTTTTATTTTTGGTGCAATTAGGACACTACCTTTGTAAGTGCCACAATTTTTACAAACCTGATGTGAAAGGGTTAATTTCCCACAATTAGAACAAGAAACCAGTTGAGTTTCTTTAATACTAATACTGTGTCGACGTTTCCCTTGTCTGGCTGAGGAATGTCTTCGCTTTGGTAACGGTGTCATTTAAATAACAACTCCTTAATAATTATATTTTAACTAAAACACTACTGATAGAACTAAATATTCGCTAATTATATTCAAATAGGTACTTCCGTGTCAACCTAAGCGGCTTTTTAATCAAGTTTATCTTGAAAAGTTTTACTTAAGTTTTGCTGAACTATCTTCTCAAGTTGATCGCTTAATCCTTTTTGAACTAAATCTTTAGCGACTTTTTTTGTTTCGGAAATTAACTCTAGATTTATGGCTTCAGAGAGTTTTAATTTAAAATGCCCGTGTTGTAGATTACCGTAGATATCCCCTGCTCCGCGAATTCTTAAATCCTCCTCTGCAATCTTAAAACCATCAGAGCTTTCCTGCAAAATTTTTAAACGCTTTAAGACTTTCTCATCGTCTTTTTCAGTAAAAATAAGACAAAAGCTCTGTTTAT
>JANWIZ010000021.1 GCA_025449635.1 Patescibacteria group bacterium | reverse complement strand
ATAACTGTTTTCCCCGTTCGAAGCTCGTAATCTTTTAGATTCCTGGCAAATTCGCCGGGCCGTTTTTTCACGGTGGTAAACACGTTTTTTCACCTTTTAAGAAAGGCTTTCAAGAGATGAAGGGATTAGAACCCATGAATCGAGAAGAGTTTAATCCAATATTGATGAACTATTTATAAAAAGACGTAGCGAAATAAATTTTCTGGTCTCTGAGATTACTTTCAATTTAACTATAAGGATAATTTGAAAAACATAATCTCAATTAACCGAATTACAAAACTCGAGAAATTAATAGATAAAATGAGTTGGGGTCTAAGGAGCATTTGCAAATGAAGTGGCTAAAGAAACCATTTCCTCCGCGAAAGATTTGAGTTCTTTTTGACTTATGTCTGCTCCAATCATTTCAAAGGAATATTTGGTCTCACGAAGTTCTTTTTCAATTATCGAAGTCTTTACATCTTTCGGCAAAATCCCAAAAAACTTTGTTTGAGTTGGAGAAATCCTTACCGAAACCGGAGAGCCTTCTGATCCTATTCTAATCTGCGCCAAATTTCCATCCGCATCTTCGGAAAGACGCTCAATATCTCTTCGTACCTGCCCTCCACGTTCCGAGAGTATTATTTCATCTTCTATATCCTCAATAGTTTTGGTAAAAGCTTTACCAGCTTTCCTTGCCTCATAACGCTCATCTCTCCAAACGTCTTTTGCATATGCTCTCAGTTCTGTTCTGTCGGCTTCGGAAAGCGCTGAAATACTAGCCTTTTTCATACTGAGCTCCCTTGCCGCATTCTTCCCAGCCTTTGCTTCAAATATGGCCACAATTTCTAAAACGCCATTATTACGATAAACGAGTATTCCATCTGTTATTTGTCTGCCGCTTAAACTCCTTATTGAATATCCTGGAATGAATTCGAGTTTTTTGGGAACTTTTACTCCCAGTGCGTAAGCACCGGCCCGCTCTCTTAACCATGGTACAATTCTCGATTCTATGAGTTCTTCAAGGAGTTGTCCCTTTAAATGATCTACGTTCGGACCCTTCAACAGAATTCGTTCAAGTGCAAATTGATCTAACGAACTTATTATTTTATTTTTTGTCCCAAGCTTCGCAAGGAGATCCAATACTTCCTGATCCACGGTATTAACAACTGATATGCCAGCCTGTTTTAACAACGTTGAAAGTTCTGAAGCTGCTTTTTCGGCAAGCTCCTTATCCAACTTTTGCTGCGCACGGATTGCAGCCTCTCCTTTTTCAAAAACTAGAAAGGCAGTAGATTTGGGAAGGCTTGCGCCTCTTACAGTTTTTGACCATGCTACCGCATCTCGTCCGTAAAGAGTAACCAGTCGCGATTCAGAATAAAGAACTTTCCCTCCCTTTATGAGCCGGCCAGCTATTGGAAGAAGCACAGAAGCCGCCAATATCCCGCGTTCAAGATCCGTGAGATGATACCCAAACAAGTCTTCACCAGAATATGCCTCATAAGCAGCAACGATATTTCCGACAATGGGTATTAAACCAATTATGAATTCAACGACTTCAACAATGGCAGGGCGATCAATAGGAACATCAAGTTGCTCGGACTCCAATGGTAGATTTTGAACAAGACGAAGCAAGACTGCCATGTCTGGACGCTCTTCTGAAAAAAGGCCCATAAGTGCCTGTGGGGACCATTTTAAATAAAACTGACGTTTATAGAACTCTGTGTCAACAGGGTGCTCCTTATACCATACTATAAATTCGTCATTGATTATTTGGAGGATAGGAATAATTCGGGGATCTTTTCTGTACAAGTAAGCACGTCCCCTGTGTTCGTCTGTAGTGGAATGCCAGCTGGTGTCCATGGATTTGACACGTTGGATTCCAAAATCCCTAAGTTCTTGTATTTTTTTAGAATACAAATCCGCTGCTAATTCACTCGCAAGAAATGGGAAGAGTTCATCGCTTGCTCTATTACATGAATCCAGCTTCCACCTATCCGCACCCGAAAACCCTAATTTATCTGGTCCCATCTTTTCATATACAAGTGCAGAATCCGGACTTTTTTCCAGTGTATATTTCATCAGCTCAACCGCTTTTCGCAACACCGCGATTTCATTTGCTGATGTAACCCCATTCATGAGCTTATTTTGAAGATCTAGTTCAACAATTGCTAAAGCCTTCTTATATGAGTCAATGCTTTTACCCATGATAGTATATCAAATTCCTAAAGAACGAGATCTACACTTTGTCACACGCCTATTGCTAGTTTACTGAGATATACCAACTCAGTTGGGACTAATATTTCCCACGGTTCACCGACAAACTTCACTCCTAAATAGTATCCAATGTCTACGGTGTTTTCGTCAACCTTTTCTTTCTTAAAAGGCCTTCTTAATTTTAAGTGTTCAGCGTCTTGGATACTCGCTACTCTATAACTTTTCGCGTTGATGATAATTTCACGATCAATGTCACTTTCAAATCCGTCTTTTTTGGTCGCTCTGAAATCTGTACCATGCCCTATTACCACTACACTTTCTTCTTCGACCGTTATTGTTCCCGGTCTATTCTCGAAATCAACGTTCATTTGGGCCTTTATTTCATCGAGCATTGACAAAAACGGGATCGTATTGGAATCGCCGCCGAGCAATGGCGCTTCAGTTGTACCATCCCAAGGTGCACCCGGTTGAAACTGGCAAAAATTAAATAAAGGATTCTGAAAGCCCTGTCTTATGGGAACTTGCACCCTCGCAGCCCCGGCTTTTAAGAATTTTTCAAATAAAGGGTCTGTGTCTTTTAAGCCTAAGATACCGGGCCACTCTTCCTTATTGCTCCAGTAATAATCATAAAATATATACGTCATGTTCTCCCATTCAAAAGCATTTTCGAAAAATTGAATGTATTTCCCGCCCAGGTGCGTTTTTTTGTTGTTCTGTTGTGGAAACCCAGTCAATGGATCTACTTCCGTCATTAAATAGAAACTGCCAAAATTTTGCCCGGTAAATTGTGACAAACACTGTTTCTTAAGTTCTACTTTTTCGATCTCCCGATTAATGATCGGGTTTCGTCCTCGAATATTCGCGAAAACATCAAACTGTTTACTTTCCACTTCACGATTGTACTGATCCAATGAGTCATTATAGGCTGTCATTATTTTATTATAGGTCTCGATCTGCCACTGCTCAAAACTGCTTTCAGTTCTTCCAAACAATAACTGCAAACCAATGTTGATTGTGAACAAGGTTCCAAATCCGGATACTGAAATCGTCAAATTATTCCGAGTATTTGAATCATTAGAAAGATAGCTCAAGACGTCGTCATCTATTTCAAAAGACTTGGACAAGGTTACAGCTTCATTTTTGGCATCGTTTTCTCCCGGATCTCCGCTACGTCTTGAAAAACTTAGTCTCGCGATTTCCCTGTTGGCAATAAGTATGGAATAGTAAACACTATCCCAGGGCCCGGTATCAAAAACATTAGCTCTGCCATATGTATAGTTACCTTGTCCACTAAGGAATACGTAGTTCTTGGGAATTGAAATATTTGCTTCATCCGTAGTAATGAAACTTGCATCTTGGGAAGAACTTTGAGCTGAAAAAGATTTATTGAATGTTATGGTTTTCAGTTTCTCTGGCGGAGGCGTTACGTCAGTCAGGTTGAATATCTCAACCCAATCTGTATAATTAAATTCAGTTAAATCCTTCGGCCCAAGAGGATTAAATACACCAAATAGGCAATATCCAGGTTTGTCTGGCCTTACCCTGGTCAATCCCTCCACTGGCTTATTTTGGATAGCAAATCTGAAGAAGCCTGCAGGATCAGGTATAATAAATTCAAAAAATTGCCTAAGACCGTAATTCACAACCTGCACCTCGTATATCTTGTTAACCCATTGATATACTCCATTTACATGTTCATCCTTTCCGGTATTATCAAAGCTATGTTCTTGTTTCTTTTCTGTTTCTGAAGTTGTCTTCTTAAATGTCTCTTTGAGAATTTTCTCTTTTATCTTTTGCACAGACCGATCTAAGATATCCCTTGCGTAACTAGTGCTTGTGTTTTTACTTTCCTCTGACGCACCGTGAACGGCGATATTACCTGTAGCTGTTGCAGTTATTGCGCCATAGGAACCCGTAACGGTTATACCGGCTTCTTTGGATTTATCTTCAGAAACTGTTTTTGAAGACTCTGTTTGCAACTTAAATTGGTCATTAGTTTGCATTTCTTTTTCAGATTCTTCTACAGTTTCGGCGGAAGTAGTAATTGACTCCTCTATCTTCTGAAGTTGCCTGTAGTTAGCAACCTTTCTTTCACCAATCATTACATTTTCAATAGCGGCAATTTCACCCAGCTCATATCTTTTTAGCGTTTGCCTTACCTTTTGCAAATCGCCAGAGTATTTGTTGTTAAAAAAACCCTCTCCTTTCTTTGGTGGAAAATCCGCTTCCGGAACCGAAATATCCGGTTCATGGGATACGGAGCAATACCCAGGGGTAGGAGCAACAATCTGAAAAATCGGAATTGGTTCAAATAGCCCACCAAACGGCTTCTTAACCCCCAATAAATCTGCGTACAATTTTTTTTGAGCATTCTCAAGTCTGTTGATTGCTATAGGCACGTTGACGGTATCAAGATTGAGATTTTCCTTTTTTAAAATCGTCTTGGTATTGGATGACAATTTTTCAACGGCAGTTTTGTTTAAACTATTGAAAAAACTGGCCTTGACTGGTGGACTTGAAGTTATCCTGGCAGATCCTGTACCAGAGCCTTCATCTGGTGATACATTGACATTTAGTCTATTAATACGAATGTCAAAAGAGTTTAGTAATTCGCTGGTAGCGTCTTTATATTGTTGAAGTTTGCCGCTGAGTTCCTTTGTCTTCTTTTGCTGCTCAGAAATTAATTTCGCTTTCTTATTTTTAAACTCTTCTTTCTTCGTTCTGTATTCACCACTTTCAAAATTGACTGGAAACACCTCTTTGGGAAGGAGTACTGTTCTTTGCAATAAAATATTGAAATCCCTTGCAGGGTCCTGCGATTGCAATTCTGATAACTTTTCAAATGCAGATATGAATTTAAAAGCTCTCAAAATTCCCGGCCTAATAAATTCCACGTTTTTATCCGCAATCGAAGAGAGGATCAGACCCTTAATTATTATTTTCTTTGTTTCAGAAAATTGAATGCTGGTTACAAGCGATGTGAATTCAATAGCTAGTAGCCTAGATATTGCAGAAATGAACATTTCGTCGCTAATTGTTAGTTGCTGATGCTCGTACCATTTCATAAACCTATCTAATGGAAGCGGCAGCTTTTCCAAATCATAAACTGTAGATTTTTCAAGATGAAGCAATGCCTTTTTGTAAACTTTTTCTTTATCCGGATTGACAAGATCTAATGAATCTATAATCCCTCCTTCGACATTGACTGTAACTGGTTTGGTTTTTTCATTACTTAAATCCGTTGGTTCCGGAGCTCTAAGAACTACAAAGGACAAAAATTCGTTTGTCATAACATTCGGTTTAACTATTAAAAAGACAATTCAAAAAATTTCACCTTTTCTTGGGTCCGCCGTACCCGGGTTCCAACCATCACAATTTGCACCTTGAGAAGAGCAGTAATGCTGATCGGCTTCTGATAAATCCAAGATCGCGCCCATTTCGATGGAAGCCATAGATTCTGTTACTGCTACAGTAGCAAAGGAAACACAGGAACCACATCCGAATTGATCTTTTACTGGTGTAACATGGTTACCATTGTGGTTTCGCCAGTCAATACTGTCGGGTATTGAGCCTGTCTTAAGGTACTCCCGTATTCCTTGTATGCTCCTCGGATCTACATTATCAACAAGCCCCAGCCTTTTTTTCTTTTCTTCCATGGGAAGCAAGGCAAGAGGCTTTTCCTTCGCTACCCAGGTCATTTTTTTTCTTTTAAAATTCTTTGCAGATCGTTTAATTGTAAAGGTTTCATAAAAAGGTTTTTAAAGATTTGTGTTCGATGCTACAAACTTATTACTGAGCCAGTTTTACACCTAATTGATCCGCGGTCCTTGTAACCGTTTTTAAGTAAAATTTGCATTTCAACAATGTCCAGCCGTTTTAAATTTTCAAAAATTGCCAAATCCCGTCACAAAACGTTTTTAAAAATGAATTACTATTAATTTTTTTATACTCTTTATGAATAATTGCAAAAAAAACTGTAAACATTTAAACTATTTGTCGGGGGAACACGGCAAAAGGAAACATTCGGTAACCATCAGGCGACCCTCCTCCCAAACTTTGCTTATTAAAAAGGTATTACTTAGACCATTAACTAATACAAATTGTGCCCACTCACCAAGAAACTCAACAAATAGAGAGTCGTATGCTAATATTGCGTGTCTAAGTGTTGATTGAGCCCGGTTTCCAAAATATCAGTACTATACGGTCCTACCTATTGGCAGAATAATTCTCTTGAATCATTCAAATAATATGATCGAATGTGTAATGATGGAGGGGCAGGTATTCGAACCCTTAAATCACAAGTCTTTTAATTCTTTATTACTGATTCTGATATACGAGGCAATGTGACAAGTTATATTTGTGGTCTCTGAAAATACTTGGCCAAAACATCAAGAGCACCAAGTAACGGGGAAGGCTCTCATGATCACGATATAACAGAAGTTTCGTATTACTGCTTTTATAAGGTTGCATTTTTTCAATAAATCTTCTAAACTGGCAGATATTTACAGCGTGTAACGTTCTTACGGGTATTCAAAATTGCTTAGACTGCGCCTTTATGTCATCGCTATCGGAGATTTCTATAGAGTATGGGTTAGGCATCGCTAAATATTGGTCTATATTGTTATTGTTTTAGTATTCATTTTTATGTTATAAACGGGGGAGTGGAATCCTCCAAGTCAAAAATTGACCCGATAGTCTATAATTCGGGTGCCTGTACTTAAATACCTTTGTAGCATCCGTTATGCTGGTTACCATTCAAGACATAAACCGCCTGGGAGATGAGCAATTTGAAAAACTCGTGAAGACACTGCTAATGACAGTGATCGGGAGAGGAGTTACGCCATTTGCTAAAGGAAAGGATGGTGCCCGCGAGGCAAAATTTTTGGGAAAAGCACCATACCCAACATCATCTGAAAACTGGGATGGAGGATGGATTTTCCAGGTTAAATATTCGGATATCGGCGCGGGGCTAGAAAAGGCGAGAAATCAAGTAAAATACCTCATTGAAAGTGAATTAGCGAAACTGGAGGACTACGGATACCTGAGCTCAAATCAATGTGACAATTACATCTATATCACCAACGTTCCATTCACGGGAGAGTCAAAAACAGGTCTGCACGATTATATAGAGGCCAAGAAAGCGAAATATATGATCAAACATTTCGACTATTGGGATGGTGAAAAGGTTACAGCCTTAGTGAATTCACTTGCACACATTAGGGAATCATTTTTCCCCCTATCTGGATTTAACCTTTTTGATACAACAGAGTGGGAAAGATTAAAGTCTGTGTTTGTAGAGCCGAAACAGTATCAGGAACTAAAGAAGCTTTTACTGAAAGATCGACTATTGAATATAGTGGGTCAACCCCACGTTGGCAAGACATCCCTAGCTATGCATTTGGCCCAGGACATAGCTAAAGAGATCGGGTTAACCAACGTCTTTATAGTTCCGCTTATAGATAATGTTTCATCTATTCCGAAAATCGACCAGTCGGTAATTGTGTTTGATGATCTTTACGGTGACCTAACGTATGAACATCTGGGAAGACGGACAAAACTGATCAACGAATTACAGAAGTCAAATTATATTATCATTACATCCCGGGATTACATTTTCCGTGACGCATTGGACAATGGGGAAGTGAGCATGGCGGAGATTTCTTCTCCGGCTATTGTACAGGAAGGTTCCTATTCAAATGAACAACTGGCTCAAATCCTGATTAACCATGCGCTTCTTAGTCTTAAGGAACATCAAATCAGCCCGAATGCTTTCGAATTTGTGCTCAGGTATAAGAATTCTATAATCACTAAGGTTCGATTCCCTCACAATCTTCAATTTTTTGTTGAAACACTACCGCATGATCTTAATAGTAGACGGGAACTGCACGTACTCGTACAGCAATCATTGAGAATTGAGAATGTTGTGAGAGACTGGGTTATTCTACAGGATGAAGAGATGACAAATCTACTGATGCTTCTCTCCATTGGAAGAATAACTGAACTGTCAGAATTGGAGGCGATCACTAAGATCAAATGGAACTATGAGCGTCAACGAATTCTAACCTGTCTCAACAAAGCTAAACGGATTATTAAAACAAATGGTATAGTAAAGTTTCTTCATCCTAGTTTTAAGGATGCCGTATTGCGCACATTTATCGATCGGGAAGGTGAAAAGGTGATGTCTCTTATACTGGACTTGATAACATCTCAGTATTTTAAATCGAGTCATAAATTGAGTCGACCGGTGATTTCTGAAGTTTTAGGACAGCTTGACGCCACTGAGCTCTTAGAGTTATTGGACAATGACGCCATTCGGAAGCAAGAAAGATCTGTTTTGTGGTATTTACTTTTTCAGAAGGATATGAAAATGTGTTACATTCATCTTAAATCTATTCGAAATAGCCATAATCATAGATTTGCTCATCAGCAAGAAGCGTCCTTTATTTCAAGTAGACATTACATGACCATAAAGGAGGTTATGGATCTTTTGAGTTTTTTGTTTTCAAGGCGAAGTATGTCTCCAAAATTTGTTGACAATTTGATTTTAGCATTTTCTTACAAGGTTATTGAGCGTCTAGAACCTATTGTCAAAACGCTGGATGAAAACACAGAACGAGATCTGCGCCTAAAAGTTCTATTATTAGGGGCTATTGGATCAAGGTATCCTGAGAGAGTATTCGAAAAACTAGTTGAATATGGTGACGATCCACGACTGGCAAACAGAAGGGATCTATATACGGCTTTACAAAGTGTGAGTCTAACTTATCGCGAAAAAGTCATTGAAGCGTTTAAAGTAATGCTCCAATCGGAAACGAACCAAGGTAACCGTAAGAGAATTATGAGAACGATAGCAGATAAGGCGAGTAAAAGACAATGGCCTAATACTCAACGTTTGAATTAGTAAAGCAATTTTTCCGGTTGCGTCTTCATGAAAACGACGAAAAATCTTGACCGAAATTGGAAAAAGGAATTTTATTTTGCTCAATTTCCCCCGATTTAGTTCCTCATTTGACACAGCTTTTTTTAGAAAGAAATAAGAACGGAATTCAAATTTCCGAATGTACTAGTCAACCTGGCGAGTAGGGCTGCGGTATTATCCTCCCAATATTATATTATAATTGGTGCGGTCAATGTGACTGATTATGCCGAATATAGGCTTCAAAATACTGTGGTCGTACTTATGAGGATGTTTGCGCTAACTGTAATCGTTATTTATGTTTTAAAGAGTTTTTGAAATAATTCATCAACACGTGAAACTAACTGCAGAATCTTCTATCGGTCTTATCACGACGAAGCCATACAGTTTGATCAAAATCTATTAATTCTATCCCCATTCCGAAAAATACTGATTGGCCCATCTTCCGAGACCACTATACCCGTACAATTGAATGCTTCAGTAAAGTTAGCAACTGAATTATGCCTCGCGCCTCCTCCTTTAAGACGAGACTTAATATTCGTATTGATTGGAAGAATTGTACTGATATGAGTCGGAATCAATTCTGAATTGAAAATAACCGCCCCATCCGGTTTTGTAAGGTTATTCAATAAAAACATGTCGTGACGTGGGCTATTCATATCCAGGAATTCACCACTTTCTTCAATAATCGGCAGGGAGGCGACAAGCTTTTCGTTTGCTTCTCTATCAACATTTAGAAAAATAAGACTTGTACCGTGCTTCTTTTGACTTAAACTAATGATCCAACGCGCAAAAAACTCAATTTTCGCATGCAAACTTCCGTAAATGGTGCTTAAAGTTTCACAAATTCTATTGTGTACAAAAACACCGTCGCGGATAAGAGGCCGGGAATTGTTAATTTCAAGAATCGATTGATTCTTGTTTGCCTGCCTCCCTTCAATGAAGAGAATCTTACCCGTTCCTTGTACAGACATGATCATGGGTCGATACATAAATGTTTTACCTTCGGCTGAAGGGTTCATATAAATCTCATTAATCTTTTTCTTCGTAAGGAATAAATGAGTAATCTTTCCATTTGTCACATTAAAAAAAAGATCCTGCCCATTGCTGGTATTCAGATAGTTCTTCAACGCGTTAAAGTCTCCAAAATCGATTTCCTTTCCAAGTCGGACACGCCTAACTGAATTATCCGTGATATGCGCTTCAGTTTTATGAAAAAGGAAACCACAGGAGATTTCTTCATTTTCAATCTTACGAGTATTAAGTTCGATCGCGAAGTTCAACAAGGTATTGATGAAGGCTAGATCAAATTCTACATGACTAATTTGATTGTGATATCCTGTTGATTCACTGCCGGCAGAATTAAATATCCGAAATAGATACAGCGTCATAACAGTTCTATGGAGATTGTCGAGAACGTTATTGGCACGAAAGATATGAGGTTTAAACGCCTCGAGATCAACACTGCTTGCATAACCATTTAGTAGATCTCCATAGAAATAATGGATGTAATCTAGAACAGATGCAAAAAAGACTCGGATATGTGAACTATTGGGAAGTGCCGGAATATACCTGATTTCAAAATTATCCACCGCCTTTTCGATATGGTTGTATGACAAGTCGATTGCAACATGTCCATCTTGCTCAGTAAGTTCCGGGGAAATCGCCCCAAACCTGTTAAATCCCGACGCTTTACCCTTTTTTACGGTAACCTCAATTTTTTCATAATTAAAAATATCGCGAATGAATGAGACTACTGTTTCACGCAGTTTGTCCTGCAATTCCTTTAAGGCATCATCCTTTGTTACAGGAGCTTGTTGCTGTGCACTAGACATACCGATGGAAGGAATTTAAGTTGCTAAGTTACCGAACTTCGGAATGGAAGCTACGAACCGGCATTTTCTCAGGTCACGCGTTTATCGGGTCAATTTTACTACGGCAACTTGAGGCATCCGAAGCCCATTAGCCAAATAGTTTCAACCGAATATGCCTGTTTCTTTTGTTACCTTTCTTACATATCTAAAAGAGCTTGCCCATACTCTAATTTTTGACTACAAAAGCGGAATTCTTATCTTGGACCGTCAAAATAACTTTAATTCACCCTTCTGCACCTTATACTATGCTCAACATTACCGCGTCAGCCAATCTTTCCGTTTTACAAAGCAATTTTCAACGTTGCTTTCAAAAATCAGTAAATAAGTACAGCTCAGCTTCAAGGCTTTGCTTCACTCTTTGAGCCCTGAAAGTAAAAGTTCGATCCATGGCAAGCCCTGACGAAAACATACCACTGGAAACCCTCGTTCGGGAATTTCCCTTATCCGTACGTGCAATGGGTATTTGCATGCGAAATGGATTGACCACACTTTACAGGCTAAGATTCCATTTTAGGACTCACGGAAAATTTAAAAACATACAGGGATGTGGCGATCGAGTAGAGTATGAACTAACCGAATTACTAAATAGATTTAATTCTACGACGCCAGAGAATCAACCGAAGGTCATATTTAAAGAGCATGTTGAAGAAGTTAGGGTGTCTCCGGACCGCGACCTTACGCCTTTTAAGAAGGCTACTCTTACCCACCACATTCAATATCTACTTTCGACCTTAACCGTAAGGGCGCTGAACGGTTTAAAACAACAATTTGGCGACTCGCCATGGCGGACTATAATGGAGACCCTTTTTGAACCAGACTTCGATTTTCTGGACATCAAGAATATTGGCGAAAAAAGCGCAAAAGAGCTAAATGGCTTTCGGGACAAAATTGCAACTTTCGTCAAAACGCTCGCGCTAACCGAAGAGAACGATTTGAGCAAGCAGTATACAAAACTCATATTAAGGAATGCTTTCACTGGCCTTTCAGAGAATATTGACGAAATACTTGTCGCAACCTTCGATACCAATGACAAAATAAAACTCTTCACCCTAATACATAGACTCGTTTCCGTTGGGGTAATTTTTAAGCCGGCTGAAAAGGAAATATTCCAGATCAATTATTCATTTACAAAGAAAAATAGCAAAACATATGATACCATTGCCGTCGATATGAATATTACAAAAGAAAGGGTAAGACAGCTAAAAAACACTCTTCAAAGACAAATTGGAGATTACTTTGAATTCATCACGACTTTAAAGGTCAACGACATTGCCAGCTACGATTTAGATCATTCG
Organism: Patescibacteria group bacterium; assembly: GCA_025449635.1. GTDB lineage: Bacteria > Patescibacteriota > Microgenomatia > Woykebacterales > RBG-16-39-9b > JANWIZ01. The sequence continues at coordinate 16,956 of JANWIZ010000021.1, read as the reverse complement.
ACTCCTGTTATAATAATAGATCACCTAAAAGCAAAAACAATAAATGAAAAGGAAAATGTCGATTTTAGTTATGTATTCTATAGTATCATCTTTGGCCTCCTATTAAGATCGTCACATGCTGTTCTTGGCGACGATGAGTTTATTGCCAACGAACCATATGGGAAAAAGCCGTCAAAATTCAAAAACTGCTACTTAATTGACAAAACGATTTTTGAATCATTTAACTTTAGCTCGTTCGTAAATGACATCTATTCAAAACTCAGCATAAAGATAGAAGAATCCTACTCTATTTATTTTGACGGGTATTTGTATAGTTTTCTCAAGCAGCCAAATCTCAAATCAATTACCGTCCTTAAAAACATCTGTGAACAAATTATTTTACATGAATTTGAAGTTATCGTTGATGGAAATGGATTTCTGCAGTTTGAAAAAAATACAAGGCAGAAGACATACGAGTATGCCCTAGAAGTTCTCGAAAGCAAAAGTCAAATGATGACTGTGTACGAAATTTCAAAAGCCATCACTGAAAGGCATCCAGGCTTAAATATAGCGCCTGAATCCATCCGCGCCAGTTTACAAAGGGAAAAAGGTATATTTATCTTTTTTGGGCGAAGGAGCACGTATGGCCTAAGAAAATGGGAAACTGATCAAGATAATGTGAAGGGAGGCACGATACGAGATATCATTGAAGAGTACCTAATGACAAAAGACAGTCCGGTGCACATTTCAGAAATTCTTGTGCATGTATTGAAATACAGGAAGACAAACGAACGAAATGTCCTTACTAATATCAAAATGGAAGAAAATAAACGATTCGTTTTTTTTGCTGCCGGATTTATCGGAATAAAAACCAAGACGTATGATTTTGACACAAGCGATTATAAAGGGGGGACTGGTCCACGATTTACCACAAGATACATGGCTAAATTCAATGATTGGAATTTAGAAGATGTCGTAAATCATTATCACCAAGAATTTGGCTATAACCCCATTCATGTGAGACATATCATAGATAAAAAAATTACGAGCGGGGAGATTGGCATTTGCGAAAATAAACTTGTTATCAAATGAGTAGAATAAATACACTTCGACAGCTCCACAATGAGCAATTGGAAAAGCTTTGTCGGAAAAACGGGATCAGTTATTTCTCTCTTCAAAAGCTACTGGAGGCTGAGAAAACGAAAAAACTCCTGAAACGAAATTCAATGATTCAGCAAAATATCGATAAAGAAATACACAACTCAATGGGAAATGAAAATTGATAAAATCACGCTAACGAACTTCCGACAGTATTTCGGGCAAAACACTATCGATCTTTATACCAGTGAAGAGAAGAATATTATTTTGATTGGAGGTAAGAATGGATATGGAAAGACAAACTTTTTATTAGGCTTGGTATGGTGTTTTTATGGAGAAGACATTGCTAAAATTGATACGAATTTTAAACGAGAAATTCAAAAAGAAGGTAATTATGCGAAATTCCTAAAGGGCTCTCTAAATTGGGACTCGATCAGACAAGGACAAACCAAATTTTCTGTCGAAATAGAAATGTCCGATATAGAGCTTCCAGAGTCCCAGGACTCCAAATCGCCGGGACTTCACAAATGTCGAATAAAACGAGAGTTTGACACAACTTCTGCGGAAGACGCGTTCGAAATTCAAATCGTGTCACCGGTTGGGGAAATGTTTAAAACATCAGAGGACAAAATCAATTTTGTAAATGACTACTTGGTGCCGATTGAAGCAGCGAAGTTTGTCTTTTTTGATGCTGAAAAAATCGCGAGTTGGGCAGAGCTTTCCACTAAAGAGGAAGGAAATGTTTTGAATGACGCTCTTGGAAAAATCTTGGGTCTAGACGTCTATGAGAGTCTCATAGGCGATCTCAATATTTACGTTGATGTTTTAAGAAAAGAAAGTGCTACTAGTCAGGTTCGTCAACAGATCACGTCAACTGAAAATGGAATAAAGCTTAACACTGAAAGGATTGATGAAATAGAAAACGACATCATCAAGATCGATGAGCAAATAGAGAAACATCGAAAGGAAATAAACGGCTATGAGGCTTTTTTAGTTACACACAGTAATAAATTGTCTTACCCCGGCAGCCTTGATGAACTTTATCGACGCAAAACTGAACTTTTGCAAAAAGAAAAAGACCTGGAAAACAAATTCGGTGAATTAAGCGAAATCATCCCGTTTGCGATTTCTGCGGGAAAGATGGATGAAGTCATAGAACATCTCGGTCGACAAGAACAAGAAACATCATTGACTGAAAAAAGGAATGAGTTTGTGGAGAAGAATAATGAAATAATTGAAAAACTCTTTAACAATCCTCCATTCCCATTGGATGGTGACATCTCCTTTTCAAAAAAAGTGTTTTACGCGGAAAAGGCGAGAAAGATAATTGATGATGTCTTTGGAAAACTTGAAGATTCTCCTAAGCTTGAATTTGAGCATGATCTAAACAAATCCGAAAAAGACTTAATATTTGAAACCTTCAATCATGTTCGAAAGCAAACGAAGGACATTTTTGAACAAACTATCGAGAATTTCAACCACGTTAAGGATGATATCCTAGACATTGAACGGGGCATTAAAAAAATTGAATCAGATTTGGAAGACGAGGAGGTTATTGAATATACCAATAAAAAGACTGACGCTGAACGAAAAATTGAGAAATTCAGCGAAGAAAAAGGCGCGCTTCTTGCCCAAAGACATCAACTTCAAAAGACTAACGAGACCCTCAATCAAAAACTGCAAATAGATCTTAAGAAAATCAGCGTGTCTGAACAAAAAAAGGTAAAGCTTGATACAGCAAGTAAGTACATAAAATCCCTTTCGGAATTTGTAGAACAGCAAAAAAAGGAAAAGTCTAAAATACTTGAGCTGTCAATTTTTGAAGAAATGCGAAAATTAATGCATAAACTCAGTGAAAATGGAAGCAATGAATTTATTGCCGCTGTGAAAGTAGAAATTCTACCCGACAATGACGGTTTGAAAATTCTATTATATGACAGCGATGGTGTGATACGACAAAAAGAATCTCTTTCTCAAGGAGAAAAACAGATTTATATTTCCAGTCTCATTAAAGCTATCCTGTCGCTATCTATACAGGAGTTTCCAATTTTTATCGACACGCCTTTAGGGAGATTGGACGACGAACACATAAAGAACATTCTTCTATATTACTATCCAGAGCTTGCAAATCAAGTCATCCTGATGGCCACAAATAACGAAATTCCGCCATCGAGGCTTAAACTTGTCAAGGAATACGTGTCTCAAACGTATTTATTGGAAAATTCAAATAATCAAACAAAATTTAAACAAGGATACTTTCAAACTTATGAGAATTAGAATTAGTAAAAGAAATTCCGAGCTGGTAGACAATCTGACTTCGTTATACAATTTTAGATTTGATGGCATTATTGCCCGGATTGCGTTCGCTTACAGCCTCCAACTTAACCGAAGATTTAACATTGAGGATGATAGTCAGATAGCGTCAGATGGAAAGGATTGGCGAGATGAAAGGGCTTTGTTCGGGTCGTCCGTTGAGGAGAAATCATATTTAGTTCTATATAAGACTCTGCTAGATCAGCATTATCGCCGAAACCTGACCGAGGATGAATTCGTCAAATTATTTAAAAAACATCTAGATGCCGGACTTGAAAAGATTCATTTGGATCTGGATGGAAAAAACATATCCGGAGGTTTCCATATTACCTATTTAATGAAACTAGTAAAAGCAGGGTTGGAATTAGTATCAGACACGAATCCTTTCTTGCCGCCGCAGGAGAATGTTAAACAGATCAATTCATATAATGGAATGGTATCGATTCTTCTAGGCCATGATGAACACAAAAATGAAATAAGACTGCGGATAAACGATCTCAACGAATTTGACAGTTGCAATATTGCCATTGCCGGCATGGTAGGTTCTGGTAAAACTGAATTGGTGAAAGACATACTCTATCAAGTCTCTCTTCAAACAGAGAAAAATTTAAAATTTATCTTTTTCGATTATAAAGGAGAGGGAAATCCCGATCGGTTGAAATCCTTCTTTGACCATACTGATTGCAAAATGATCGATCTGAGAAAAATTCCTTTTGATTTGAATCCGTTGAGTTTTATAAGCTTGAACGACGAACGGACAAGGTCTTTCAATATTAAATCCTTTGTTGATTTCGTTTGTGCAATAGCGACTCAATTAGGAGCCAATCAAAAACATATTCTACAAACTATTATTTCGGATTGTTTTGAAAACTTAATGCGCCTTCAGTCACTGATGCCAGATACCTACTCAAATGTCCATCCTACTTTAAACAATATCCTGGAGGCACTTGAACATTACAACCAGGAAAATCAGCGAAGTCCGGATACGCTTGATGGAATAATCTCCGATCTGGCAACAAATATCTTCCAAGGAGATCCAATTCCCCAAAGCAAAAAGATCTATGAACAAAGCTTATATATCAACTTGCCACTGGAGCTTTCTGATACACTGAGACAACTCTGCGTCTTCTTGACATTGAAATACTTGCTAGCCGAGTTTAGTTCGACAAATGACACTGAACCTACAAAGGAACGAATTAAACCTCTTCGGTATATTATCGTTATCGATGAGGCACACGTATACCTGAAAAATAAGAATGCTAGTAAGGCATTGGAGGACATCTTGAGAGTATTGAGGTCAAAGGGTGTGGTCGTCATTATGCTTACTCAAGGAGTCGAGGACTATAAGACCAAGAACTTTGATTTCACCTCTCAAATCAAAATCCCGATATGTTTGAACATAAATAATAAAGATTATAGGTTAATTGAATCATTTGTGGGAACTCCAAGAAGTCGACAAAAATTGCAAGAGATTATAAACAAACTAGAGCCCCGAAAGGCTATCATCAGCATTCCCGAGCCCCAGGTAATCAAGATTAGCCAATTCTGGGAACGAATGGCCAATTTGTAAACTATAGGAAGCTCAATTTAATTTCAGATGTGATTATCATATGCTAATTTTCTTATTGGGATATTAATTTTCCGGAATATTCCAGAACTAGTGGGAATGTCTCAGATTTTTTCAGGTAATTAAAGAAAGGAATTAGCTGCCTTTTATTGGGCTATTCCGGAATATTCCGGAAAACGTGTAGTTGAATGCACTCCAATAGTGGAATGCTTAATGAATGATACTGTCAGATTTGAGCAGGTGATGTACTAATAAGTAAAATAAAGCTCGTTAAGTGTAGGTATCCAATCTATAAGTACGCGGAAATCAAAGAGGGCCTTAGGGCTCCTTTTTTAGATGCCTTCAATAATACACCTGTCATATTGTTTGCAGATATTAGTTAGCAAACCTGGCATTGTCTTGTCGCTATTAATGAGAGTGTTGCACAATTGTGACTAATGAGTTGGAAATCAAACAGACAATATTTCGTTCGTCCGTTTTTGCAGTGTCGTATATTGTGACAATATACACGTTGTCTGCAAGTGTAGGGTATCGACTTGTATTAACAATCTTTTACTAACAGGGGTGATATTAAATGAATGAGATGCTTTTCAGCTCTTCGGTTGCAAAAATTTCTCGTGCCAAACAGACACTAGAAGAATTGAAGAGGAATATTGCTAGTTTTAATGCTGGCAAACCTTATATACTCAAAAATGAACGAGAAGCAGGAACAGGAGAAAACATTTTAGTATACTATCCTGCAGCGGAAATTCCTTCTGAATGGCCTGTTATTATCGGAGAAATAGTGCATCAGTTACGATCTGCTCTTGACTTGGCTGTCTATGAACTGACGGTCAAAGAACAGGGCTCACCCCTAAAAAACACCGAGTTCCCAATATTTGAGGACGAAGAAATTTTCTCTGAAACAAAAAAAGATGGGCAACCGACTAATAGAAGCGGGTATTATAAAATTCGTGGATTACGTAAAAAGACTATAAGTATTATAGAAGCAATCCAACCATTCAATATTAGAAAGGATGACGAAGCTCCCATCTTGGCGTTACTTCATGACATGGATATTGTGGACAAGCACCGTACATTGCATGTTTGTAGACGACTTGCTCTTTCTACTCGCTTAGAATTAATAAGAGATGCTGTAGGATTTATCAGTTTTGGCATTGAGTTAGGCGCTGACTTAGATCAAATAGCAGTCATTGGTCGTTTAAAGTTAAAGCACCCGGACGACAATGAATATCTGACCGCTGACGTTGTTATCGAGATAGCTTTTGACCCTAAAACCTACTGGGAATTTAAAAAGCCCGAGGAGGTTATAAAAATATTATCCATTTTGGAAACTGGCGTGACTAAGATACTTGGACTTCTAGAGCAATCTCTAACTGAAGATTAATGTCTGTGAAAAACATTTGCAGCACAACAGGGGGTTTCTGCGATGCTGGCTGAAGAATATGTACTCATGTTTCGCTTATCATCTTCAGTCCGGGCTTAACGAAATATATCTCGGGAAAAGAATATAACTTTAACTTAAGTAAATTCTATTGGGATTCTGTTCCGGCTGACGTAAAACAGAATACCAGCACAGCAGAAAAGCCCTGGACGTTGTGCGTCTTTACACCAAAACAAAAACCACAATAATAATAGAAATATGAACGAAATTATATGCCCGAATTGCGAGAAGGTTTTTAAAGTAGATGAAGCAGGATTCGCAGACATTCTTAAACAAGTAAGAGACCATAAATTCGAGGAAGAATTGCAGAATAGATTAGATCTTGCAGAACAAGAAAAGGAAAATGCAGTTAAACTTGCAGAAGCCAACCTTAAAAATTCTTTACAGGCTGAACTTGCCAATAAGGACAAAGAAATACTTCAACTGAAAGCCACCAGCGAACGTAAATTATCTGAGCAGTTAGCAGAAAAGGGCACTTTGCTAACAGAAATGAAAGCAAAACTTGATAATGCAGAAAACGAAAAGAAACTTTCAGTATCAGAAGCAATAAAAGAAATTGAAAAAGAAAGAAACGATAAGGAAAGGGAAATAATTCAACTGAAAGCAAACCACGAACGCAATCTATCTGAACAATTAGCAGGAAAAGATAGTTTGCTCTCAGAAATGAAGGCAAAACTTCAGAATGCCGAAATTGAAAAGAAACTTACTGTTTCGGAAGCAGTTCAGAAAATAGAAAAAGAAAGAGATGGTTTTGCCAATGATGTCAAACTTAAAGAAGGCGAAAAGCAATTATTAGAAAAATCTTTAAATGAAAGGTATTCTACCGAACTAAAGACAAAAGATGATATAATTAAGATGAAGGATGACGAAATAGCCCTTCGTAAGGATATGAAGCTCAAACTTTCTACTAAAATGATAGGCGAAACACTTGAACAACATTGTGAAATAGAGTTCAATAAGCTTCGTGCAACGGCATTCCAAAAAGCCTATTTTGAAAAGGATAACGACTCAAAATCCGGAAGTAAAGGCGATTATATCTATAGAGAAACGGATGATTTAGGAAATGAAATTATTTCTATAATGTTCGAGATGAAAAATGAGGGTGACGAAACTGAGAAGAAAAAACGGAATGAGGATTTTTTTAAAGAATTGGACAAAGATAGAATAGAAAAGAAATGCGAATATGCAGTACTTGTGACCCTTCTAGAAGCAGACAACGAACTCTATAATGCAGGAATTGTCGATTTCTCTCACAAATATGAAAAAATGTATGTAGTTAGGCCACAATTTTTTATTCCAATTATAAGTCTGTTACGAAATGCAGCTATGAATTCAATGAAAGCTAAAGCAGAATTAGCGTTAGTAAAAAGCCAAAATATTGATATAACCAATTTCGAAGAAAGTATCACCGCTTTTAAGGACGGTTTTGCGAGAAATTATGAACTAGCGAGTAAAAAGTTTAAAACAGCAATTGAAGAAATAGACAAAACAATAGACCATCTTCAGAAAACAAAAGATGCACTTCTCTCTTCTGAAAACAATCTTCGACTGGCAAACAATAAAGCTGAAGATTTAACGATCAAAAAATTGACACGAGGAAATTCTACAATGACAGCGAAATTTGAAGAATTGAATAAAAAGCCTGAATAAAAGAAAAGCGAACGTACAACATGGGGCTTTCTATGCTGGCTGAAGTATGTACTCGTCGATATATCGCTCAGCTTCAGTTCGGTCTTGACGAATAAAGCCGAGCGGCAGAACATAACATCACCTGCATTAACTTTACTCACCAGTAGTTCGGGCTGACTGACCACAGAATATCAGCACGGCAGAATGCCCTGGACCTTGTATACTATGCCGCGACACTGGACTAACCAACATAGTTTATTCACAAAAAAATAGATAACGAGCAATGCGAAGTATTCTTTCAAACCATAAATTAATGACTTTTGCTGCGATAGTAATTGCTATCGCTGGTATTGTACAAAGTATCATTTATAAAGATTTCATTTGGTTTCTAAGAAGTGGCTCTATTATAGTAGGAATCGGAATAGTTTTGTTGGCGAGAACCTACCTTGTCAAAAAAGACCTATTACTGGATATTACTAGTTCAGAAACACCTTATAATGTAAATAGTCCAGAACATTTCAAAGCACTTAATCAATCTGTTCCGGATTATGTAAAAAATGATTTAGCAAGCAGGGCTGCGATTGGGTTATATGGACCATGTATAAGCTTTATCGGAACAATTATATGGGGATATGGTGATTTACTTAATATCCTTATATACAACGCTTGAAGTTAATCAAACAAGCGCAACCTCCAACATGGGGTTTAGTGCTATGCTGGTTGAAAAAGATATCCTTTCAACATATCGCTAATCAGCTGTAGTCCGGGCTTAACTCGTACTGTCAGCTTTATTTTATAATTTCAATGTCGGTTTTCTGTTCAGCATTTGTTCCAGGCTAAGGAATCACGGAATACCAGCACATCAGAAAGCCCTGACCGTTGTGGGTCATGCTAAAGCGGCATCTCGCAACACAACAAACACTGGAAAGACTCACTGTACCTTATATTACATAACCAAAGCTTGACAATGCACATATCTTCTTTATCCCTAAGAAATTTCAGAAACTTTCGAAAAAGTAAGCTCTATTTTAAAAATGGTATTAATACAGTTATTGGAGAAAATGGTGCTGGTAAAACTAACTTGTTTTATGCTTTGAGGATTCTCATTGATGAAACTCTTCCAAGGTATACGAAATTCTATCAGACAGACTTTAATAGGGCAGTAGGAAATTGGGCTGGACACTGGATAATAATTTCAATTGTCTTTGATGAACTTGATGTTAGTGAGGAAGCTCAAGCGCTTGCTCTTCAATCAAGCGGACACATGGATACTGAAACAAAAGGTAGTTACTCAGTTTTTTTTCGTCCTAAATTCCAGTTCAGGAAAGAACTTTATGACTATTCCGAAACTGCTGGTAAAAACAAAGAAGGGTTAAATCTCCTTTTAGATAAAATTAGCCTTGAAGATTATGAAACAGTTTATTTAAGTCGTGGTGCGGGAGACTTTAGTGATGACGATATTTATAAGCAATACGTCGGAGATTTTGATGCAATTGAGTTTCCAGATCCAGACGAAAAAGAAGAATTAATATTCGGAACATGGCTTCCCAAAGAAATAAATATTCACAATGAAGTCTCTTGTACTTTTATAAAGGCCTTGAGAGACGTTGAAAGTGATTTAAAATCTTATTCAAATAATCCTTTGTTAAATCTTTTACGTGGCAAGGAGAAAACCGTATCGGTTGCTAAGCAAAGTGAAATAATCGAAAGTATTGACATACTAAATGATCAAATAGGTTCGCTTGACGAGGTAAAAGAAATAAAAAAGGGCATTAGCAGTAGTATTAAAGAAGCAGTGGGCACAACATACGCACCTAATATTGATATAAAGTCGGAGTTGCCAAACGAAATGGAGAAGCTTTTTCAGTCATTAAAGCTTTGGGTCGGCGACCCTGATGATGAAGGATATCAAGGTAGAATTTGGGAATTGAGTTTAGGAGGAGCAAATATCATTTATCTATCTTTAAAACTACTTGAATACGAAAAAGTAAAAACAGATAGAATTGCCAATTTTCTCTTAATCGAAGAGCCCGAAGCTCATATTCACACTCATATTCAGAAAACTCTGTTTAATAATCTTAAAGAAAATAAGACACAAGTAATAATTTCTACACACTCGACTCATATTTCATCAGTTAGCAAAATTAGCCGCGTAAATATTTTAAGCCGAGGTGAAAGGGAAGCCAAAGTATTTCATCCAGCTAATAATTTAGAGACATCCGAAATAATTAGACTTGAAAGATACTTAGATGCTGTACGAAGTAATTTGCTTTTTGCGAAAGGTATAATTTTAGTCGAAGGAGATGCAGAACAAATTTTAGTTCCTGAAATGTTTAAGAAAGTGTTTGGTGTTTCTCTTGATGAAATTGGAGTTAGCCTTATAAACATTGGAAGTACAGGCTTTGAAAACGTCGCAACGATATTTCATTCTGACAGAATTCAGAAGGACTGTGCTATTCTTACAGATTTAGACCAATCTATAGTTACGCTACCTGCGGACCCAAAAGACGATGACGGTTATGAAAAACATTGCAGAGTTTCGCAAGAAAGCGGTGAAGAAAGAAAAGAAAAGCTGACTGATTTTTGCGAGGGCAATGAGTTTCTAGAACTGTTTTTTGCAGACTATACATTTGAAGTTGACTTTTTAATGAATGGCAATAGCTTCGAGGTAGTTAAATGCCTTGACACAATTTATACTAAACAAGCAAACAGGAACAGGGCGAAAGCTAAACTTACAGATACTTCTGTTGAAATCGCTGGTGTTGAAGTTTTAAGGATAGCAGAAAAGTATGGCAAAGGGTGGCTAGCACTTTTAATAGCTGAACAACTTGTTTACAATACATATATTCCAACATATATTTTAAAAGCCGTTGCATTTGCTTCGTCACATATAAATTTACCTTCCAAGGTAAAAGCTATTTTATACCGCCTTGAGGAAATAAGAAACAATGGAAAAGACGACTACCATGAGGAGGCAATGAAATTTAGAGAGCGGGCCAAAAGTGACGACGAAATTTTAAAAACGTTTTGCGAAACATTTAAGGATGACCAACTGACAACATTCCTTTCACTGCTATGATACTTAGTAAATTAAATAATGAGCAAAAAATAGCAGTTAAGCAGGAGGGGAATGTTCTATTAACTGCATGCCCTGGAAGCGGCAAAACAAGAGTAATTATTCACAAACTTGCTTATGAATTAAATAGCCTTGATGAAAAAGACAAAAAAAGGATAGCTGCTGTTACATTTACTGTCAGGGCATCGGAAGAGATTTTTAGGCGATTAAATGCAATTGGAATTACCAGTAATAAGATTTGGTCGGGCACATTACACGCCTTTTGCCTAGAATGGATTATCAGGCCCTATTCATGTTATTTGCCCGAATTAAAAAATGGTTATTCGATAGCCGACGAATCTTTTTGTTCAGATTTAATTAATGCCTTAAAAGACAAATATGAGCTTCGGCAAATAGACCCTGTTAACTTAAGATTTCAAAGAGACGGAAGCTTTGTTGAGCCTAAGAGTCTACAAAAAAAACTTTTAACAGAATATCATGAAATTCTTAGGAACAAAAAACTTATTGATTTTGAATTGCTCCTTTACTACTCTTATGTGATTCTAACCAAATATCCGAAAATTCCAAAAACTCTTTCAAATTTATTTAAGTTGATTTGCGTTGATGAGTTTCAAGACACACAGGATTTACTTTATGCAATAATCTGTTTAATAATTAGAGCTGGAAAAGGAAATACATCCCTATTTCTTGTTGGTGATACAGACCAAGCGATATATGCTTCGTTAGGTGGCATTGCAAAAAACATTGCAGAAATTGAATCAGAAATTGACAACATGGCAATTTCTCCCTTGACTCTTGCCGGTAATTATCGATCCAGTCAGAGAATAATTGATTTTTATACGCACTTTCAAACTCAACCCATAGTTATAAAGGCATTAGGACGGAATGCAGAAACAATTGGCCTAATTACCCTTAATAACACAATCCATCATTCAAAAATTGTCGATGAAATTGCCCGGTTAATTAAAATCAGTTTGGACAAAGGAATTCCAGAAGATGAAATTTGTATTCTAGTTCCTCAATGGTGGTTAATTACTTCTGTGTCGAAAAAATTGCGGGCCTTATTGCCTGATGTGAACTTTGACGCTTCTGGTTTAGCTCCTATGTCAAGAAACAGAGAAAATATCTGGTATAAACTTTCAAGATTATTTTTAACTGAGCCTAACCCAAAAATATACTCTTCAAGATATAGATGGGCGACCGAGTTGATAAATAATTTTAGAGATTTGACGAATACTGAATTCACTGAGAAGTATAGACAAGAGAGAAATGTATTAAGGCTAATCAATTCAATAAAATCAGATGAAACAGAAGGATTAGATTATTTGATCGATTGCTTTGAGCGATTTTTAGAAGCTGTTGAAATTGATTACAAGAAATACCCACAACTTGTAGAAAATAGAAAGCTATTTTTTGACAACATCGAAAACAGACTTAACGATGCAGATTTTAAGATTCCCAGTGACATAAGGTCATTTAAAAGCTTTTACAGAGAAATGACAGGTGTAATAATCAACACCTGTGTTGGAGTAAAAGGGGAAGAATTTGAAACGGTTATTGCGTATGGGCTTTTATTTGGATATATTCCACACTGGAACGAGGTATTTTCGGGAAATGCAGTCGATGCTTCTAAAAAACTTATGTATGTTATATGTTCTAGAGCAAAAAACAACCTGCATCTTATCAGTGAAACAGGAAGAACGACAAGGCGTGGTGACGAACTTGCCACGACACCAGAACTGGCAAGCAAAATATTTGATTACGACGACATCTAATAAATTCAAAAGTATATCTTGACAAAAAGCACGAACGCCCAGCATGGGGTCTTCCGCTATTCTGGCTGAAGAATATATACTCGTCGACGTATCGTTATCGGCGTTATCATGGCGCGACTTGTCTTCGTAACGTCAATTGAAATTTAGGCATCTTTAGAATTCTTTTTACCTTTAGTTCCGGCCTGACCTGACACAGGGTATCAGCACGGGAAAAAGCCCTGGCCGTTGTGGGCAATTTGGTGACGACCCATCTAAACAGAAATGACACGGATTTTGTGCCTTATAAACTCTAATAATGACTGGTTTTACTTTGCGAATTTGTCTCTATCAATTTCAAATTGAAAGTGTCTTTAAATAAACATACTGACATGAACAGACTTTTCTACATTTCATTATTCTGTTTTTTGTTTATTTCATGTTATCAAAACCCGACCCAAATAGAAAAGGAATACATTAAAAACCTCGAAGAAAAAAACAAAGCTTTGGAGAAAGAACTGCAGGAATTAAAAAGTGAAACCACCCCAAAGAATATTGACCAAGGGACGAAACAAAAAACTAAAATTAATAAAGATTATTTCATAATTGGTTCAACTGAAGATGAAGTAATTGAAATTATGGGAGACCCGACAACTTACATCGATTTTGGGTCTTCGGGAAAAAGATTTCATTATGGAATGAGTACAGTCTTTTTCGAGAAAGGTAAAGTAGAAAGTTATAATAATGTCGAGGGGAATTTAAAAGTTAAAGTAAAGTAACCCGTGGTCTGTTAGAAATTGTGTAATAGTAAAATTCAAGGTGCCCACAACTTGGATAACGGCTGTTCTTTTGACGGCGGTATGGAAAACACGCAGACCCAAAACAAATTAAGAACCTTCTATTCATAATCGAGAAGGTTTTTGTATTTAGGTCCACCGGTATTTAGACGTGCCGACCAAATTCGAATCGGTATAGCAAATTAGGCCCTATTTTTTTTCTTTGTCCTCTTTCTTAGGCCACCAATAAATTACCGCCAGGGTAATGGCTGCACCGGCTAAAGCCGAAATAATAATAGTTCCCCACGGGGGTGATTTTTTATTCGCCGCCACGGTGGCGGCTGCCTGCTTGAGGTATTCAATTCTTTGATCCAATGTTACTGGATTTATTTCAACTTCCATACGATCAATGATTTATCCGGGTTAATATGATACGCGTATTTGCCTACAATCTTACAAGGACCTTTTTGCTTATCAAAATGCTCGCCGGTTGAAAGACCAAAATTGAAATGATACCTGGTGAGATCATCAGCATTAATCGGTTTATTCATTGAAGCAACGTTATACAGAAAGGCAAGAATAGATTCATTATTCTTTACTTCGTCTTTGGGAGCTTTCAGCGACGAATATCGTTGCGTGCTTCGTTCCTTCTTTGCTTCGTAGTAGCAGGCATCAGAGCAATATTTTGCTGATCGTTTGCGGGTTTTCGGAATTACATTAGTACAGCCTGGTAGCTGACATTTCATAAAGTAATTTTTAAATTGGAAGTGACGGCAGGTGTTTCGTTTTCTTTGAGTAATAACAGCACATCCGATAATCGATAGTAAATTTTTCCGCCCAGTTTGCTAAACGTGATCAGGCCGCGTTCCCTCCAGTAAGCGAGTGTTCGTTTCGACACCTTCAACATATTTCTGAGGTCAACATCGTCATAAATCACTTCATGTGCCGGTCTGGCAGCACTGGCAACTGTTTCTTTCAACTCATTTACAGATTTGATCAGTTCTTCTATGTGCTGATTTGTGATGGCCATTAATTTCCTTTACGAAGCAAAACTAGCTGAGCCATGCAGAATTGGGAAGGTATCAGGTACTGAAAATTTGACGGATTTTTTCAGTAGTTAATCTATTGTTTTTTGGCAGATTTTAGTTTTCTTATGGCGTTCCGGGTTGCCTGAAATATTTCTTCCTTATTAAGGTCCTTCTTATTTGTCAGCCGATAACCGACCGTTTGGGTGAGAATACCAGCAATAACCATCCACCTGTATGGTTGGAATTTTTTTTGAACGCCAGAGAGTTTTAGCCTTGGAAAATACTCATCGACAACTGCTTCATAAAAGAACGAAATTGCATCTTCTTTTTTTACAGTTGGCAAATCTTGATCCATTAACAAAAATGCATAGATACATTCGAATAAAACCCTTTCGGTGTCGTATTGTACAACAGCAAAATTTTCATCAGATGTTTCAATTTTGGGATGCCAGGTAAATTGATATTCCTTTAAAGCAGGCAATTTCTGAAATGCGACTTTGGCGAGTGCATCCGCCTTCTTAGAAAGCTCTTCGTGTTCCACTCCTTTGGCATCCTTTAGACAGTTTAAAAAAGAGGCGACCAAACCATAAGGGACATGCCTTTGTTGATTAATGTACCACAGTATCACACGATGGTACGAATCTATGATATATCGATCTTCTGCCTTTACAACTATGTGATAGTCGTCCATAAAATTTGTATTACTTAACATTTTAAAGATATTTATTTTCGTTTTAAAGTTGCACACCAAACAGGACATGCTTATTTATATAGATCCTTAATTTTTGCCATATCATTTATCACCTTTATTGCGACAATTTTTGCATAATGCTGCGTCTGCCTCAATGTGGCATGCCCCAGCATGCTGCTGACAGATTCAATAGGTACCCCTTTAGACAGCGTGATGGTAGTAGCAAATGTGTGACGGGCAAGGTGCATGTGCAGGGTCTTGCCTAATTCCGCTTTCTCGCCGATTGTTTTCAAACGCTGATTCATTTTTTGATTGGCCGATACATGCCACCGAAAGTCCCGGAAATCCTTGGTTGGGCTATATTTCTGCAAAATGCCTTGAGCAACCGGTAGGAGGGGTATTATACTGTCTTGACCGGTCTTTTGCCGGGGTTTTAAGATATAATAACCACTTTCCTTTTGTTGAATGAAATGTTGACGATTCAATTGCTTCAGGTCGCTATAGGCAAGGCCGGTATAACAGCAAAACAAGTACTGATCTCTGATCCTGTCAAGATCATCACTGTTGAGCTTTACATTAATGAGTACTTCAATTTCTTCATCCGTCAGAAACCCTTTGGGAATGGTCTTGATCCTGAATTTTGTGTCGGCAAATGGATTATCTCGAATAATCCGGGACTTGATTGCCGGCATCAGCAGAGTCTTAAAAAACGCCAAATACTTTACTGCAGTGTTGTTAGCGATGTTTCTTGTTGTCCTCAAATACTGAAAGTACTGTTCCAGGAATTTGCTGTCAATCCTGACAAGAGAATAGTTTTTGACCTTAAATTCTTTTTCCATAAACTCGATAACAAACCGGCTGCAACGATCATACTTTTCGTACGTTGCCGGACTGATATCAATGCCTGTCTTCTTACTGAGTTCTTTACTCCGATTTTGCAAATATTCGATCAGTAACACCGGTCGTTCTTCCTCGCCCTTAAGTCCTGAAACAAGCTCGTCAATGGTAAATGGGGTTCGGGAGAATTTCAGCTGGTCCAAAACATGTACCGCTCTCTGTGTAATACCCTCCAAATTCTTATTAATGGTCTCTGCAGTTTTGCCTCTCGATTTAACCCTGGTGCTGTCTCCATCCCAGTCTTTGCTATCGCAATATAGGCCAGTGAATAGATCACGTCGCTCTTGTCGATATATAATCCGTAATACAATAGGCGACTGTCCTTTTTTGTTTGTTCTTTGCTTTCTGCATAGGAAACCAAAGTGAATGTCTAATAACTCTACCATACCAAAATGATTTACGTGTTTGCAAATTGAGAAGTGTTGGTATTTTAGAGCTATGCAGAAAGATGCTAACTAATGCAAAATGAAACGGAGCAAAAATTCATTCGTTTTTGGTCTCTGAAAGTACACCTAAAACATGCATTTCCTTGCTTCCGGTTGCATCGAATGAAAAATGCAAAACTCTGTTCATCAACCATCTGCAGAATTTTGCATCGCCTTGCAAGTTATCCAGCGGAGACTGAGGGATTCGAACCCTCGATACCCTTTTGAGGTATACACACTTTCCAGGCGTGCTCCTTCAACCACTCGGACAAGTCTCCATTT
>JANWIZ010000020.1 GCA_025449635.1 Patescibacteria group bacterium | reverse complement strand
GTTTTTGACACCCGAAGAAAACCCCGCCGTCGTATAGAGCTATCTCCCCAGAAACACAGCGGTTAGGATACTGCTCTTGGGTCGATTGGTTCGAATTTTCTGTGGTGGTCGAAGTATTTTGCAAATTCGTTTCAACTTTTCGGGAGTTTGTAGATTTTTCATACCATACACCAAGGAAAAACCAAACGACGGATAAAAGGACTAGGAGAACCAAGGTTATTAGTTTTGAGCTCCAAGTTACTTTACCCCATTCGATTTTCACTTATTTAATTATAGCAAAAAGAACCTCCTTAAGCCTCAATATATTTTGTATAAGTTTTGATTCTATTTTCAGAAATCAAGTAGCTTGATTACAAAATAACATTTATAATAATCGTAGTAGAAATGAAACTAGGTAAATAATATATATGGCAAAAAGCAAAGGTGAAGGTAAAAATTTCACAGAAGAAGAACGTTCTGCGATGCAGGAACGCGTCAAAGAGTTGCGAGGCGGCCCAGTATTGGGAGAGAAACCTGTCCTCGATAAGATTGCTTCAATGCAAGAGCCGGACCGCTCCATAGCCAAAAGGATCCATGAGCTCATAAAAGAAACCGCACCGGCTCTTCTGCCCCGAACCTGGTACGGAATGCCGGCTTACACAACCAAGGAGGGTAAGGTTGTCTGTTTTTTCCAAAGCGGGATTCAATACAAATCTCGATACTGTACTTTTGGCTTTCAGGATGAAGCGGAACTAGATGAAGGAAATATGTGGCCCACTGGCTTTGCAGTGAAAGAGTTGGGTCCATCCGAAGAAGAAAAAATCGTGGCTCTCATAATAAAAGCAGTACATTAGAGGAGGTGGTTAATTTGTCTAAGGATGGTGATAGTTTTATTAAGTTTCAACATGCTGAGAAAATAGTTAACAACAGTGGCTCAAACGCAATCTACGGTTTGGGTATTATTGGTGCTCTGATTTACTTTCTACAAAGAGCTGACTCTTTCTGGGCAGTACTTTGGGGTATTGTAAAAGGTGTTTTTTGGCCAGCAGTTTTGGTTTACGAAGCATTAAAAGGTCTTAATTTGTGATTCTAAACTTATTGCTATTAGTTAGCTAAAATTGGATTTGAAAATACAATTAAGTCAATTTGCTTTAAATTCTTTTCTTTAAAGCAATGATTAATCTTCCTTAACATAGTTCTGTAATTTCATATCAATTTCCTTTAGCTCTTTTGAGAGCTTTCTTCCTTTTTTCTCGAGTTCACTCGCTACAAACTTTGATTTTTCTTTTATTTTTGCTTTAGCTCTTTTTAATTCTTTGTGTCCTTTTTCATGTAACTCTTCAATTTTTTTCATAATACCTTCTTTAAATAAATTATTAATATTACCTACCTCTCAGGAATATACCATTTTGGATTTACATTTTTCAATAAACTACCAAGCTGTTGCTTGTGTGCTTAACAGGGGTTGACAAAAAACTAATTTATTTAGTATATTAGTGTCGTCTAATGTTATAGCGATATTGTAAGGAGGTGATAGCGCTATGGGTATTTTATCTTGGATAGTTCTTGGTCTGATTGCCGGGGCTATAGCAAACATGATAGACCAACGCTCTTCTCAAGGCGGTGTCGTTGGAGCGATCGTTCTAGGTATCGTAGGTGCTGTAATTGGGGGTTTTCTTGGAAGCCTACTGCTTGGTGTTGGTGTTAGTGGTATTAATGTTAGCTCCGTTATTGTAGCTGTGGGGGGCGCCTTAATTGCTCTCTTCATCGGTCGAAAATTAAACAAAGGAAACTAAAAGGAGGATTCTATGGACAATGTCTCAAAAACTGTAAAAGTTGAAGAGGAGGAAGTAGGGGACCAGACTGTACAAACCAAAACAGTCGAATCAGACTCAGACAATTCGGGTAGACAAGCTGCTAATAAAGGTATTCAAATCGTTTACTACCTAGCAGGGGTTTTAGCTCTTCTTATTGGTATAAGATTTTTGTTGATACTTCTTGGGGCGAGGAATACCGGTATAGTCAACTTTGTCTATCAATTGACCCAACCTTTTGTAAGCCCTTTCTACGGAATCTTCGGGCAAACAATTGCTTATGGGTCTTCTAGGTTGGAGTTTGAATCACTATTAGCGGTTATTTTTCTAGGAGTTATCTTAGTTATAGTAACTGGGTTTATCAGACTGCTAAAATAATATAGCAATCTTACAATGAGAGATCTGTATTTTGGATTCTCAGTCTTTGGTAGTCAAATGTGGGATATCCCTCCATAGTGGGCTATTATCCCCGTAGTTATAGTCAATCGTGATCTCCTCGTCTTTCTTTATGTTTCTAATTGTTTGAAACTCCACTAGTTTGTCTTTAGGAATATTTTTGTATGTAGCGTTTGGTTCATACGAATGATTGAAAAGAGAACCAAAACCCAATACTATGTACACCATACCCTCAAGTTCATCAAAAGAAAAATAGTAATTTGCTAGAATACTCTCGCTCAAATTAAATATGTCGTTGTTTGGTATCTCAAGAGTAGGGCAAACCTCGATAATCTCACCCTTAGATATGTCCTGGGAAGCAAAAACTCCTCTGCCAGCATTTTTTATTTTTGACTGTGTAACATAAATTTTGGTCGGGGGTAGTAATTTCATTAAATATTATTTGTTTTCATTAAAGTTTTTTTGTATATATCGCCCTTTTTATTATAGGTGTTCCACTCTCCAACTTGCTTTCCTTTTTCAAAATGACCAGATCGCATTTTCGTACCGTCTTTTCTAAACCACTCCCAATAACCGTCCATAACCCCATCAACCAAACTTCCTTTAGCCCAAACGCTACCATCTTTGTGATATTTGATAAATTCTTGTTTCTTGGATTTCATCGGCCAAACCTTTTCACAGCCCGATTGTGTGCTTTTTTTGCTTCAACTTCACGATTCCTTGGCTCAGATGATGTTTTTAGTGTTTTTAGAAGTTCTTGAACTACTGGTTCGATTTGCTTGATTGCATGATCAAATGCAGCTTCGTTAACCTGAGATGGTTGTTGAAATCCAGAAATTTTTCTAACAAACTGCAAGGAAGCTTCATGAATTTCTTTGTCTGTTGCTGATGGTTCAAAATTGAAGAGTGGTTTGATATTTCTACACATAGCTTTATTTTACAATACCTTACATTTACCTGATATACTGAGGTGAGAAAGAGGGTGAAACATATGAAAATTCTTGTGATAGTTGTTTTAGTACTAATTGGAGTTTATTGGCTCATTGACCACACCAATCCATTACCTCTAAACCATGAACAACTTGGATTGTATGACCATACGGCACACAGAATAGTTGGAATTGTTTTCTTTGTTATAGCTGGTTTAGTTGGGTTGTTTTGGAAACCAAAAAAAGAATTGAAAGTTGAAGATAAATAACTACAGTTTTTTGGTATTCAAGTCTACAGCAGAACGAATTAGTTCTTTTAAAGCCGGTTCATTAATCGAGTAGTTTTCATGAAAATCGATAGATCTCATGGCTTTGGCATCAGTAGTTGTATTGAAAAGTTTGTTCGGATCGGCAAGTTCTTTACCTTTGAAAAAATTGATTTTTACGTGGTTTTTAAAAACACCAATAGCGCAAACTAACCCATTTTTCGACCAAACAGCAGTGCCCCATTTAAATTCTTCTTTTAACTCTGTGTCCGACTGATTAATAATTTTTCGCAAACGCGAATACATTTCCCCACGCCAATCAGTAAGATCCGAGATTTGTTTATTAATATTTTCTGATGGATTCATAGATTAATTTTTGTACGAGTTTTTTTCTGTGCTTACCTTTACTCTATATTTAACGATTTGACTGATCAATTCCAATGGGATTGGCTGATCTAGTGGGAACTGAATCGTTCCTTTGGACAATTTATATTTTGACAACTCTTTTTTGAAAACTTCTATCGCGGCTGATCCTGGATAAAAACCAATATGATACTGATAACCACCAAAATGAACCAGGTTACCGTTAAGTACAAAAGTAGGGATTTGATAACTGATTTTTTCTTTTGCTTCTGGTGCTGCTTTTAGAATAGTTTGTCTAATTGTTTGCAGCTTTTCCTGAACTTCTTTAGGAAAATTACTTATATACTCATCAATACTCTTAGCATTAGTGTTTATCATTCCTAGTTACCTTCAAAAGCTTTTTTCAATACTGCTCTATCAATTTTCTTTATACTTAATTTTAACAACTAATTGAGTATCAGAGCAAGGTTTGCTAAACTTGACGGAAATTATGGAAATTGGCTTTCTCGTTTTAACAGTTTTAGGACTTTCGCTATTTGAAATCATTACCAGCATCGACAATGCTATTATCAATGCCGAGGTGCTTGGTGGCATGGGGCAGAGAGCTCGTCGTTGGTTCTTACTTTGGGGTTTTCTTTTTGCGGTATTTGTCGTCAGAGGAGTGTTACCATTTCTAATCGTTTGGATTGCCAACCCTGGTGTTGGTCCAATTGGAGTTATTACTGCTGCTTTCTCAAATGATCCAAAAATTAATGAGGCAATTGAACAGTCTTCGCCCATTCTTTTATTAGGGGGTGGGGTTTTTCTAGTATTTCTCTTTTTCAATTGGCTTTTTCTCGAACCTAAGAACTTGGGTATAAGGGGAGAAGCATTTTTCCAAAAACAAGGAGCTTGGTTTTTTGCAGTAGTATCTATTCTACTTACTATAATAGTTTGGTTTGCACTGCAAAAAAGTATGATGTTAGGTTTTGCTGCGGTTGTTGGATCAACAGCTTTTTTTATAATTCACGGGTTTCGGCAGTTTGCTGAAGAACAAGAGCAAAAAATGGTAAAGGGAAACATGTCAGATCTTAGCAAAATTGCTTATCTTGAAGTCCTAGATTCTACTTTCTCGATTGATGGAGTAATCGGAGCATTTGCTTTTACTTTCTTTGTTCCCTTGATCTTAATTGGAAACGGTCTTGGAGCACTAGTACTTCGAAAACTTACTGTCAGTAACATTGAACGGATAAAACGCTATAAATATCTAAAGAATGGTGCGATGTATTCGATTCTTTTCCTGGGAACAATTATGATTTTAGATAGTTTTGGCTTTCATATTCCTCATTGGGTCTCCCCAATTGTTACTTTTGGAACAGTCGGGTACTTTTTCTATAAATCCAAAGTCGAGATGAAGCATGTTCAAGAAGTTCTAAACTAATAACTAACTATTGCTAAAAACTCGTTAGTATGAGATGTTTGTTTTTTAGATGGGTCAAAAAATAACTTCTATAAAACCCTCTAAAAACCTCCGCGATAAAAGTATCCTTTCTTTTAACCAATTTGATCAAAGTACTTTGAAGGAAATCTTTTCCTTAGCAATGAAAATGAAGGCTATTGCAACTAAAGCACAGACTTCAAAAATACTTACCGGAAAAATTATAATTTTACTTTTCTACGAACCTTCTACAAGAACACTCTCTTCTTTTGACGCTGCTGTAAAGCAACTTGGAGGGCAAACGATTGTTATCAACAACCCGAGCGAGCTGTCATCAATTGCAAAGGGTGAGACTTTTGAAGATACGATTAAGACTTTAGAGGCTTATTGTGATGCAATTATTCTAAGACACTCAAAAGAAGGTTTCTCTGAAAAAGCGGGTGCTGTTGCTTCGAGTGTTCCGATAATTAACGCTGGTGATGGTATTGGCGAACACCCTACACAGGCTTTACTTGATCTGTTTACAATCTGGGATCACAAAAAACGGCTTGAGAATTTGCGGGGATTAGTTGTTGGTGATTTACTAAATGGGAGAACTGTGCACTCTTTGCTTCAGGGTTTAAGCCTTTATAAAAATAATGAGGTTTACTTACTCGCTCCAAAAGACCTGAGAATAAAAAGAAAATTGATAGAAAAATTAACAAAAAACGGATTAGCTCTTTTTGAAATTAATTCTTTAAGTCAAGCTCCCGATAACTGTGACTTCTGGTATTGGACGCGCATACAGAGGGAAAGGTTTACCGACCTTTCAAAATATAAAGTTTTGAAAAACAAATTTATCGTTACAAAAAAGCTTTTGGATAAATTTGGCGATGAAAAAACCCTTCTGATGCACCCACTACCTAGAACTGGAGAGGTAGATAAAGATTTAGATAAAGACATACGCTCGGTCTATCTTAAAGATCAAATTCGAAATGGAATGTATATACGCATGGCTTTACTAGCTTTAATTTTGACGTAAAGACAGCTATTATCTAATTAGCCCACAGATGAGCATAAAACCAACCTTGCTACTTCTAATCAGCTTACTTTTCTTGATAGTAATTTTAGTGGTATTTTTTATAACAACCCAAGATGTTGCTCTATTAAATCCAAAAGGTTACATTGCACAAAAACAATTTGAGCTAATTAAATTTGCTGTATTTCTGGGTCTTTTTATAATTATCCCTGTATTTTCACTTACCTTTTTTACTGTTTGGAAATATCGTGAAGAAAATAAGGATAAAAACTTTTTCCCGAGTTTTGGTAACGACTCGAAGATGCAAGTTATATTTTGGCTAATTCCACTTATTATCATTTTGGTACTTACAATCATAACCTGGAAATATACTCACTTACTTGATCCCTTTAAAAGCGTCGCCTCTGAAAAACCCCCAATTGTTATTCAGGTAGTTGCTCTGCGGTGGAAGTGGTTGTTTATTTATCCAGAACAAGGTATTGCTTCAGTAAACTTTGTCCAGTTCCCCAAGAAAACTCCAGTTCAGTTTAAATTGACAGCTGATGAAGCTCCGATGAATTCTTTTTGGATTCCAAAACTTGGAGGTCAAATGTATGCCATGACTGGAATGCAAACGCAGTTAAACTTGATTGCTGACTCAAGAGAAGAGTTTTCTGGTTCTGCCGCAGAAATAAGTGGGGCGGGGTTTGGTAAAATGCGCTTTACTGCCAAATCAAGTACTGAGGAGGATTTTGAAAAGTGGGTTAATGAAACCAGAAGTTTAGGAAAAGAACTAACCCAATACGAATATGATAAGTTGTTGAAACCTAGTGAAGGAAACCCGGTCGAATATTTTTCTATCTACGATGATTTATATAATGTTATATTAGCAAAGTACCAACCTCAAAATGGTTCGCAAATAAATCATTACAACCACACTAATTATTAAGTAAATGGAAGATTTATTCGGTAAATTAACTCTACAAGCACTTCCCCATGAATGGTTCACTATTGGTGGCGCGATTTCTATGACAGCCGGGGGGTTAGGAGCTATTTTACTTCTAACCTACCTCAAACGTTGGAAATGGCTTTGGACTGAATGGCTTACCTCGACTGACCCTAAAAAAATTGGCGTCATGTACATTACTGTAGCCGTGTTTATGCTCTTTAGAGGAGTCCTCGATGCAGTCCTGCTTTGGCTCCACCAGGTTCTTGCCGGTGGTGGGCAGGGTTATCTTACTGCCGATCATTTTCAACAAATTTCCACTGCCCATGGAGTAATTATGGTTTTCTTTGTTGCCATGGGACTGCTCTTTGGATTGATGAATATAATTGTCCCTCTTCAGATCGGTGCCCGAGATTTAGCTTTTCCTTTTCTTAATTCACTCGGATTTTGGCTCTATGTTGCTGGGGCGATACTTATCAATATCTTTTTTGTTTTTGGCGGAGAATTTGCTGCTACAGGTTGGCTTGCAATTGCTCCACTTTCGGGATTGGAATTTAGCCCTGGTGTAGGAGTGGATTATTGGATTTGGAGTCTTCAAATTTCTGGTTTAGGAACTCTAATTGGAGGTATTAATTTTATTGTCACCATTCTCAAAATGAGAGCGCCTGGAATGACTTTAATGAGGATGCCTCTATTTGTTTGGACAACTCTTTGCAGTATGATCCTTGTGGTTTCCGTTTTCCCAATTCTTACAATGACAATTATCTTATTAAATTTGGATCGTCTATTAGGAATGCATTTTTTTACAACCGGTTTTGGTGGTAATCCAATGATGTACACCAACCTAATCTGGATGTGGGGACATCCAGAAGTCTACATTTTAATACTTCCAGCCTTTGGAATTTATTCTGAAATTGTTGCAACTTTTTCAGGGAAAAGGTTGTTTGGCTATACGACAGCGGTTGTTGCTGTCGTTGCGGTCACACTGCTTTCTACCTTGGTCTGGCTTCATCACTTCTTTACCATGGGGGCTGATGCAAACGTAAATGCCTTTTTTGGAATAATGACAATGATTATTGCGATCCCAACCGGCGCGCAGATTTTCAATTGGATCGCTACAATGTACAAAGGAAAAATTAGATTGACCACCCCGATGCTTTGGTTCCTAGGTTTTGTAGCGACTTTTACGTTTGGTGGGATGGCGGGAGTAATGTTAGCTATACCTCCGATAGATTATCAAGTTCACAACAGTTTGTTTTTAGTAGCGCACTTTCATACGATGGCGATTGGGGGAGCTTTATTTGGTCTTTTTGCTGGCATTAGCTATTGGTTTCCCAAAGTTTTCGGATTTAAATTAAACGAGAAGTTAGGACAGTATGCCTTTTGGTGCTGGCTTGTTGGATTTTTTACCTCGTTTGTACCTCTTTATATTTTAGGGTTTATGGGTGTCACCAGACGCCTTGATACTTACGACCCTTCTACTGGATGGCAATTTCTTTTTCTAATTTCCCTACTTGGTGCGGGTATAATTGCTCTTGGTATAGGTTTTCAACTACTTCAGATTGCCGTAAGTATCTTGAAACGTAAAGAAAATCAGAATACTACAGGTGATCCATGGGATGGACGTACCCTGGAATGGTCAACCTCTTCCCCACCCCCTTCTTATAGTTTTGCTGTAATCCCTACAGTCGATGATAGAGATGCCTTTTGGACAATGAAGCAAGCAGGCAAACCCATCTCAAAACCTATTTTTGTTGACATTCATGCTCCCAAAAATACTGCTAGTGGTATTTATATTTCTGCTTTTGCCTTAATTATTGGATTTTCTTTAGTGTGGCACATCTTTTGGCTGACAGTACTTGGTTTCTTGGGAGTAATCATTACTGTAATTGTTCGCACATTTAACGATGACACCGAGTATACAATTTCAGCTTCGGAAATTGCGAAAAATGAGGAGAAAAGAGGTATCTATGGTTGAGCACAAAAATAACGACAAGACCTTTCTTGGGTTTTGGATATATTTAATGACAGATTTAATAATGTTTGCAGTTCTTTTTGCAACATTCGCAGTACTTCGCAACAACACTTTTACCGGACCCTCCGGTGAAGAAATTTTCAATCTACCGTTTGTGCTTGCAGAAACCTTGATACTTTTAACTAGCAGTTTTACCTGCGGCTTAGCTGTATTAGCCGCACGTAAAGGTGATAAAAAACAACTTTATTCTTGGTTGTTGGGAACTTTGTTTTTAGGTTTTGCATTTTTGTTTATGGAACTTAGTGAATTCCAAGAACTAATTCACGAAGGCTACACTTGGACAAAAAGTGCTTTTCTATCGTCTTATTTTACCTTGATTGGTACACATGGTTTGCATATTGCGGTTGGGTTATTTTGGCTTATTATTCTTCTGATAAAACTTTCTACTTCTGAAATTAACAGCTCTATAATCAGAAAACTTACTTTATTTAGTTTGTTTTGGCATTTTCTTGATATTGTCTGGATCTTTATTTTTAGCATAGTTTACTTGATCGCATGAAAAATACGTCTGAAACAAACTCATACATTATTGGCTTTTCCTTAGCCTTGTTACTAACTTTGACAGCCTATTTTACTGTCGTAAACAACTTTTTAGATGGTGGAATTCTTGTCGCTGCAATTATGTTACTAGCCTTTTTACAACTTTTCGTACAAGCAAGTTTTTTCTTACACCTTTGGCAAGAGAAAAATCCTCGCTGGAATTTATTAGTTTTTCTTTCCACCTTTTCAATAATAGTTTTGGTTGTAATAGGATCTCTCTGGATCATGAACAACCTAGATTACCGACACGACAACACACACGAAGGGGTTCAGAAAATTCTTGAAAAAGAGGGTTTTTCTCGTTAACTTTCATGTTAATCCAAAAATATTATCGAATCACTAAACCAGGGATCGTCTATGGTAATCTGCTCACGACAACAGCCGGGTTTTTTCTCGGTAGTAAAAATTCGGTAGATTTCTCACTATTACTTTTTCTGTTATCCGGAACTGCTTTAGTTATCGCTTCCGGCTGTGTTTTCAACAATATTATTGATCGTGATATCGACAAACTTATGACTCGGACAAAAGTAAGGCCACTTGTACAAAATTCAATTTCCATTGAAAGGGCTTTCTTGTTTGGTAGTACTTTAGGTATATCTGGGTTTGTCGTACTGCTAATGTTTACCAACACTTTAACCTTCATTGCTGGTTTGGTTGGTTTTGTGTCTTATCTTGCAATTTACAGCTATTGGAAGCGAAGAACTAGCTTTGCTACTTTGCTTGGCAGCATCTCAGGATCTATGCCTCCAATAGCTGGCTACGCAGCTTCTGCCAATCAATTTGATTTAGTAGCTCTTTTACTATTTTTGGTTTTGTTTTTTTGGCAGATGGCTCATTTTTATGCAATTGCGATTTATCGTTTTGATGAGTATAAAAAAGCAAATATTCCTCTCTGGCCCATTGTTAGAGGGGTGTTAGAAACAAAAATGCAGATTTTGTTTTTTACAATCGCTTTTGGAAGTGTTCTTGTGCTATTTAATCATTTTGGATATTCCAGTTTTTGGTTCCTAGTGCCAACTTTTATAGTTTTTCTTCTCTGGTTAAAACTTTCACTTGAAGGGTTTCAAACAAAGAACGATAAAAATTGGGCTCGGCGTTTTTTCCTGTTTTCACAATTGGTAATTCTAACCTTTTCAGTTTTTATTTCCATAGATGCATTTTTGCATTAAAAGAGTTAGAATAATTTTGTTATGTTATTCCTTCATGTTTTGGTCGCTTTGTTTAGTTTGATATCATCGACTTTTCTTTATTTTTACCCAACAAAAACGAAACTAAAAATCTCTTACCTCTTGATAACTTTAACCTTTACTACTGGAACTTATCTAATAATTTTTAACCAAGCGAATTTACTACGAACTTGTATTATGGGTTTTGTTTATCTTGGCTTTGCCATCTTTCCTGTTTATTCCGCCAAAGCAAAACTCTCAAAAACACTCTAAATGTCACTTGTTGATTTTGTAAAAACCTATTTAATAGCTCTACCGATTTTCTTCGCCATTGATATGATTTGGCTTTTGGTGGTCGCTAAAAACTTTTATCGGGAACAGTTGGGAGATTTATTTACAAAACAAGTGGTTTGGCCAGCTGCAATTTCTTTTTATCTACTTTTTATTGCTGGTGTAGTTTTTTTCGCAATCTACCCAGCAGTGGAGAGAAATTCACTTATCACTGCCTTAGTTTACGGAGCGTTGTTTGGTTTTTTCACTTATGCAACTTATGATCTAACCAATCTTGCCACAATCCGTAATTGGCCTTTGACAATGACTTTGGTTGATTTGGTTTGGGGGACATTTTTAGCAAGCTCTGTCGCTGCAGGTACTTACTTGGTAGTTAAATATTTCAACCTTGTTTAATGAGAGTTTGGGATCTTTCTCCAAACTTGCTCTGTCACAAACATTTACTAGGCGAGCATCGTGAGTTGCATGGTCTTTGGAATATTCTAACCATACATCAAGCCAAAGGTGGTTATTCAAAACACCCAGAAACAAAAAGGTGGGTTGGCAAACTTGCAGCACTATATAAAAGACACTCCTTACTAGTTAAGGAAGTGAAGAACCGTGGTTATAATCACAGATCAAGTTTGAACAAAAAAATGGCTCTCGGAAGAGAAGAACAGGATCTTTTACTAAACAGTTTATCGGAACAAGAAACCATCCTGGAGAACAAATCTTGTAATTGCTTACTGAAATAATGGGTACCTTACTTACCACAAGTATATTAATTGTTTTATGCTACAAAACTTTAGTGTTTGCTTTGTCTGTTTTCTTGAAACGAAATGACATTGCTGATGTTTCTTGGGGGATTTCATTTATACTTATTGCAATCGTTGCCTTACTTAAAAATGAGGGGTCCAACCCGACTTTGGTTTTGCTATCTCTACTGATTACTGTATGGGGTTTGCGTTTAGCAATTCGTATTGCTTTGCGTAATCGCAAGAAAAACGAAGACTCTCGCTACCGTGAAATGCTAGCTGGTTCCAGAAAATTTTTTTACCTGAAGTCTTTTTTGCAAGTTTTCATACTTCAAGGGTTTTTGGCTATTTTGGTTTCTCTTCCTATTATTTTTGTCGGGGTTTACGGAAACAACCAAAATCTTGGAATCTTAGTTTTATTAGGATTTTTAATTTGGCTCCTCGGCTTCTTTTTTGAGGTAGTTGGAGATTGGCAGCTTGATCAATTTATAGCTAATCCAGAAAATAAAGGTAAAATTATGACTCAAGGGTTTTGGAAATATTCAAGACATCCTAATTATTTCGGTGAGATTACTATGTGGTGGGGAATTTTTGTCATAGCGCTTTCAACACCAAATAGTTTAGGAGCAATAATTGGTCCTCTATCAATTACATTTTTAATAGTATTTATCTCTGGAATCCCATTATTAGAAGAAAAGTACACTGGAAATAAAGACTACGAAACTTACAAACAACAAACTAGTATACTGATACCCCTTCCACCAAAGACTTAATTATTCTATGATATAGTGCTGCGATGAATACTTTCGCCCAAACACCAAAAAAAGTAAAGATAATTGCTACAATAGGCCCTAGCTCTGATAGTCGAGAAATGATTTTGGAACTTGCAAATGCTGGGGTAGATATTTTTCGTATTAATCTTTCCCACGCTATTCGCGAAGATATTCTAAATCGAATTCAAAAAATACGCCAGGCTGAAAAAATAATCAACCGTCCATTGGCCGTTATGGGTGACTTGGTTGGACCAAAAATTCGGGTTGGAACGGTTGAGCAAGGGACTACTCTCGAAACTGGTGTTAAGTTCAAAATTTTCACAAAACAAACCTACGGATCAAAAGAAGGTATTTCTATTAATTTTCCCTCTATTTTGAAAGATTTGGAAAAGGGGAACGAAATTTATTTAGGCGACGGGGAGATAAAACTAGAAGTTATCAGTAAATCTGACGAAGGTATTGAAACAAAAACTATTGTTGGTGGCGAGCTTAGGGATAGAATGGGTTTTTCTTCTCAAGGTATTTCTATGCGTTTCCCATTAACTGAAAAAGACGAATCAGATATCAAATTAATGTGTGATCTTGGAACCGACGCTCTTGCAGTATCTTTTGTACAAAGTGCAAAAGATATTGAGTCTGTTAGGAAACTTTTGCCTTCAAAGAGCCCTCCTATTTTAATCGCAAAAATAGAAACTATGGCAGCTGTTGAAAAGGCAGAAGAGATTTTAGAGGTTTCGGATGGTCTAATGGTTGCCAGAGGAGATTTGGGATTTTCTGTACCACTTCCCGAATTACCCCACATTCAAAAAAGTTTAATAGAATTAGGCCGGGCAAAATCAAAGCCAGTCATAACTGCAACACAAATGCTTGAATCTATGATCAAAAGTTATTTCCCTACTCGAGCAGAAGTAAGTGATGTGGCAAATGCAATTCTTGATGGCACCGATGCGGTCATGCTTTCGGCTGAAACTGCGATTGGAAAATTTCCAGTCGAGGTTGTAAAAACCATGAGTAATATCATTAAAACTGCTGAAAGTAAGGTTCCCGAAAAAGACTTTTCTGGTAGCGAAGTTGTGGCTGATGCAATTAGTGCTTCTACCGTTCATATCTCTGATGAAGTCGGTGCAAGTCTTATTATTGTCTTTACCGAAAGCGGTTATACAGCTAGGGTCATTGCGAGACACCGACCAAATCAGCTTATTTTTGCCATGACTCCCAACCCAAGAACTGTACATACACTTTGCTTTTCTGGAGGTGTTTTTCCTTTTCTAACTAATCCAATTTCTACCTTTGATCAAGTTTTAACTCTCTCGAAAACCCTGGTGAAAAAAAATAATTTGTTAAGAATAAAAAAAGGCGGTTTATTCGTAATTAGTGCTGGCGCCCCTTTTGGCCGAAGTGGAACAACAAACTTAGTTTGGGTAAATAAATTCTAAGAATTTTAATACAAACTTATTAGAAATCAAGTCTTTCTATCAACCAAGAAATATTGGATAATTAAACTATGAAAACTGCCTTCTTTGAAATAAAGGGTTGGGAGATCGATTATATTAAAAGCCAACTCCCAGACCACACTCTCTCTTTTTTTAAAGCACCACTTGACCCAGATAATTTACCTACTGACCACGACTTTGAGGTTATTTCCGTATTTACAGGTTCGAAAATAGATAAAACGATGCTTTCAAATTTCCCCAAATTACGTTTGATAGCTAGTAGAACCACTGGGATTGACCATATAGACCAAGAAGCGACAAAAGCTGCCAACATTTTAGTTAAAAATGTCCCAACCTACGGTGAAAATACAGTAGCGGAATTTGCCTTTGCACTACTACTTTCACTTTCAAGACGTATATTGAATTCTGTTACAAGAGTAAAAACTAAAGGTAGCTTTACCACAGACGGACTACAAGGATTTGATCTTGCTGGGAAAACTATCGGTGTTGTTGGTACTGGTCATATTGGTCAACACGTTATCAAAATCGCTAATGGTTTTGGGATGAAGGTTATTGGTTTCGATGCCGTGCCAAATCGAGTCTTAGAGAGTCAACTTAATTTTCAGTATACTGATTTGGAGTTTCTTTTAAAAAACTCCGACGTTATTACATTACATGTCCCATATTTACCTGCCACACATCACTTAATAAATATCAATAATATTGGCTTAATCAAAAAGGGGGCAGTGTTGATAAACACTTCTCGAGGGTCAATTGTCGAAACATCGGCACTTGTAAAAGCTTTAAACGAAGGTATTTTAGGAGGAGTTGGGCTTGATGTGTTGGAAGAAGAAACCGAATTAAAGAATGAAAGACAATTAATTCTTGAAAACGACCTTGACGATGAGGATTTGCGAACAATCTTGAGCAATCATATTTTGATCGATATGGATAATGTTATTATCACACCTCACAATGCTTTTAATACAAAAGAAGCATTAATGCGAATTCTTAACACAACAATTGAAAATATTCATTCTTTCAAATAAATGGTTCTGATGACTAGGTTCAAAAAAACCCTTCTAATTTGCTTGTCACTTGTAATTTTACTTTACTTAGCTTTTTGTATCTTAGTATCCCATCTAATGACTTCGAGACTTGCTCCAAATTTGGATATCACCCCAAACTTTATTTCAAATCAGTGGAAATCTGTTGAGTTTAAATCCAGCGATAATATTCAGTTAAGAGGTTGGTTCTTTGAATCTACATCTGACAAAGTAATCATTATGGTTCCTGGGTTGATGGCAAATCGAACCAATAGCGAATATATGGGGTCCATAATTGCTCGAGAATTGATTGCACTCGGGTACAACGTGTTACTGTACGATACTAGAGCTCACGGAAAATCAGATGGAGATAGAGTAGGTTATGGCTCTGTGGAGGGAAATGATGTTATTGGGGCAGTTAGATTTTTAAATGAAATTTCGTTTGAATCGAAGAATATAGGGATTATTGCTGACTCAACAGGCGCTACTTCAACATTAATGGTTTTGGACAAATTAAAACAAGTTGGTGCCATTATAGTTGATACTCCTGCAGCCAATTTCGAACCAATAGTCTCAAATGGACTATGGAAAGAAAAACTAGTGCCAAAACTTTTTCATCCATCAATCTTTTTCTTTAACAAGTTTTTGTTTGGGGTAGACCTTTCCAGAATAAAACCGATTGAAAAGATCTCTCTAGACTCAAACCGAAAACTGTTATTCCTACACGGTAGGCTTGATAAAACAACGCCTCTTAAAAACAGTGAGGAGCTGTTACAAAAGTCCATCAATGGTAGCCAACTAGTTGTTTTTGAACAGGGTAGTCATATTGAAACCTACAAGTCTGATCCGGATTTGTACAGAAAAGAAGTTTACCAGTTTCTTGAATCAGAAGTGGGCAAATGAGAAACTATATCGAACTTAAGTACAAAAAGGTTTACAATTAATTTATGGAGAAACCTTGGTTTAGAGTTCACAAGTTTTGGGGTTGGTATCCAGTAACACCTCTAGCGTGGGTAACTATCTCAGCAATGGCTTTGTCCATTGCCGGAATTTTCTTGGTGGTTGATCTTAATTCAAATTCAATCAGTAGTACTATTTCTAATTCCTTTCCACCAATAAGTCTTATCGTTACCTTAACTATATTTATTGCTCTTATGAAGGGTCAGGCTCCAAAATTTGGGAAAGCAAGTATAAACAAACTGGAATACAGCCCAGATGATCCTAAAATTTACATTCTACTACCCATATTAAGTTTCTTTGCTGGTATTTACTATCTTAGCCAAGATCACATTTTTAGCGCTTTTCTATTTTTAATAGAAACTTTTATTTTGTATATTATTTACAAAGAACTAACTATACTGTCAAAAAATGAGTGAATTTGAAAGTAACAAATTTAATAGTCCTTTGGTAAAACTAAAAAGCATTAGTCCGCTTGCGTGGGGGTTTATTTTGATAATGATTGCTGGTTTACTTGTGTTAATACCTTTTTGGCAGTCTTTTTTTAGAACTTTAGCACTTATGCCTCTAGTTGTGGGCGGGTTGCTTATCTACCAAGCAATTTACCACAACAAATATTGATTATTAAGATTATTTTTAATAATAAATTTTGATTTTTTTTGTTGATTATCTCTTTGGACTTTGTTTCTGTTTACGAGCTTTTCCTGCTAGACCATATTTGCGGCGTTCTTTAACTCGACTATCACGTGTCAAAAGGCTTCTTTTTGCCAGAGGACTGCGAAGTGTTTCATCAAGGTCTACTAGAGCTCTAGAAATACCGTGAACCACCGCATCTACCTGAGAGCTCACACCACCTCCAGAAACTTTTATTGTACCTGAGATTTGGCCAATACGATTAACTACTCTCAAAGGTTCTTCCAAAATTTTGTAATCTGAAAGATACGCAAAATAATCATTTATTGGCTTCTCGTTAACCAAAATCTCACCCTTACCAAGTTTCAACCAAACCCTAGCAATGGCTGCTTTTCGTCGCCCAACACCTTTAAAATAAGTTTTGCTATTTATTACTGCTTTTGGAGTTTTTTCCTCTTTAATCTTTTTTTCCATATTTAAACCTCTATAGCTTCTACTTTCTGAGCTTCGTGCTTATGTTTCTCACTTGGATATATATAGAGTTTTTTAATAATTTGCTTACCTAATTTCGTTTTTGGCAACATACCGCCAACTGCATGTCTTAAGATTTCTTCGGGTTTTTCTTCTCGCAATATTTTTAGGGTTCGTACTTTCAACCCTCCAGGAAACCCAGAATATCGATAGTATTTTTTATTTTCTTCTTTTCTCCCTGTCGCAACAATTTTTGCAGCATTCACAACAACAACATAATCACCGCTATCTTTATATGGTAGATAGCTTACTTTACCTTTACCTAAAAGGATTCTGGCAATTTTGGTAGCTAGCCTACCGATTATTTTCCCCCTAGCATCTACCAAAAACCATTTCTTTGGCTCAGCAAATTTTACTTGTTGCTTAACTGATTCTTTTTTAATTACTTCTTTTTTAGGCTTTTCCATCTTTAGTTTTCTTTAATTTAACAATTTTTTTAGGTTTCACTGGTTTAATTATTTTCTCAGCTAAGTCACCTTCGATTATAGTTTTTTGTTCTTTACTTTTCTTTTCTACTATAACTGGGGTGGACACTTCCTCAACAAAAAGTAGTGCGACCATGGGAGCAGCATCGTTTACACGATTTCCTAGACGAACGATTTTTGTATAACCACCTTTTCGGTCTTTGAACTTTGGCCCGATCACTTCAAGCATTTTTCGAACTGTGTTTTCAGAAACTAGCTTCTTTAAAAGCAATCTCCTATTGTGAAGGGTATTAATTTTTGCTTTTGTAACCAATTTTTCAACAATTGGTTTAATCGTTTTAGCTTTAGCTTCGGTTGTTACAATTTTTTCGTGCAAAATCAATTGATTGGCCATATTGCGGAACAAAGCTGTTCTTTGGTTTTTTGTTCTTCCTAATTTTCTTCCCGCAATTCTGTGTAGCATAAACTAATTAATTAAACCTTTCTCTTTAAGTTTCTCTTCAATATCAGAGAGAGATTTAGCACCCATATTTTTTAATTTTACCAATTCTTCTTTTTTTGCATTCATTAAATCATCAACTGTCTCAACCCCAGCGTTTCGTAAAGAATTAGTAATTCTTGTAGAAAGTTCTAGCTCTTCTACTGAAGCGTTTTTCTCAATTTTTGGTTTTACTGTTTCTTCCGTTGCTTCTTTCTTAGGAGTTTTCTTTTGCTCAACTAATACATTAAAGTAATCTGTAAGTACTTGGGATGCTTCCTTAACTGATTGAGCTGGCGTTATTGTACCGTCAGTAACTATCTCAAAAGTAAGCTTATCGTAGTTGGTTATTTGTCCCACACGAGTTGCCTCGACCTTATAATTTACTTTGATTATAGGAGTAAAATTCGCATCTAAAGGTATCGTTCCAATACCCAAACCTCGACGACCTTCAACAGGAACAAAACCAATACCTTTTTCTGCTACTAACTCTACATCAAATTTCGTCTTACTGTCAGATAAGGTTGCGATTGTTTGCTCCGGATTTGCAATTTTTACACCAGCAGGTACCTCTATATCCTTTGCTTTTACTTCCTTGGGACCTTTTGCTTCAATAGTAAGCTTGACTGGTTTATCACCTTCGATTTGCAATCTTACTTTTTTCAAATTTAGTAGAATTTGAACTACATCTTCTTTAACACCTTTAACTGTAGAGTATTCGTGTGAAACTCCTTCAATTTTAGCTTGAGTTATAGCGGAACCTGGAAGCGATGAGACGAGCACTCTTCGCAAAGCGTTCCCTAAGGTCATTCCGTAACCTTGTGGAAGTGGTTCAATAACTATCGTACCTTCCGAACTACTTCCTTCTGAATTAATTTTAACTTGATCAACCATTTTTTAAACCTCCTAAGCCCTTCTTGGGTCTTATATTAATTAATAATACTTCTAGCCTCATATAGTTCAGACTGTACCTTTGGTAGTCTAACGACTATAGAATTCCACAATTGCTTGCTCATTAATATCAGCGGCTAATTCTTCACGTGCAGGTAGTCTTGTTAACTTTCCAACAGTACCTTTTCTTTCTAACCATTCTGATACTTTGTCCGCTGGTGTTTCCTTAATTGCTTCAACTACGAACTCAAATGTTACACCTTTTTTGCTTAAACTTATGACATCATTAATTTTTACATTAAACGATGGGATATCAACCTTTTTACCATTCACCAAAACATGTCCGTGATTGGTTAACTGTCTAGCTTGAGCTCTGGAAAAAGCAAACCCTAATTTATATACTATATTATCCAATCTTGTTTCTAACAAATGAAGCAGCGCTTCACCTGTGGCTTCTCTCTTTTTTGCTGCTTGAGAAAAATATTTTCTAAATTGCTTCTCTAGAACTCCATACATTCTTTTTACTTTCTGCTTTTCCCGCAACTGCATACCATAGTTTGACTGCTTTCTTGAGAATGTCTTTTTTTGCCCGTGTTGCCCTGGAGGTACAGCACCCTTTTTATCAATTGGGTGTTTACCAGAAGTACTTCTAGTACCCTTTAATAAAAGGTTTGTACCTTCTCGTCTATCTAGTCTAAATTTTGGTCCAGTATAACGTGCCATATTTTTTAAACTCTTCTCCTTTTTCGTGATCTTGGTCCATTGTGAGGTATAGGAGTAACGTCAGCAATCGCTTTAATCATAAGACCGGAATTTTTCAAAGCTCTGATTGAAGCATCTCGACCAGATCCTGGCCCTTTTATAAAAACCTCAACTTCTTTTAGTCCATTAACCATCAGTTTTCTCGCCAAATTTTCGACTGCTGTTGTTGCCGCATAAGGGGTTGATTTTCTAGCTCCCTTAAAACCAACAGACCCGGCACTACTCCAACCCAAAGTATTACCTGTTTCATCGGTAATTGTCACAACTGTATTATTAAAAGTCGCGTTTACGTAAACTTTTCCTTTATTAACTTCTCGAACTATTTTTTTCTTTTTTTCCATTATTTAGCTTTTCCTGCAGCAGCATCTTTCTTTGCCGCCGCTTCCATCTTAACTGCGACTTCTTTCTTTATTGCTCCAACAGTAAGTCTCTTCCCACGTTTTGTTCTGCCATTACTTCTTGTCCGTTGACCCCTAGCAGGTAAATTTTTTCGATGACGTATCCCTCTGTACGTACCAATTTCTTCTAGTCTTCGAATATTTTGCTGGATAGACCGACGTAAGTCACCTTCGACTTGAATATCGTCAACTAACTTTTGAATTTTTGAAAGTTCTGGCTCAGTAAGATCTTTAACCCGCTTATCAAAATCCACCTTTGCTTCTAAAAGAATCTTTTTTGACAAAGTCAAACCTACCCCAAAAATATAAGGTAATGAGTAAAGAACTTTTTTATTAGTTGGCAATTCTACCCCGGCAATTCTAGCCATAATTAACCTTGACGTTGTTTGTGTCGAGGGTTTTCACAAATAACATAAAGCACCCCTCGTCTTTTAACAATTTTGCATTTCATACAACGCTTTTTTACTGATGCTTGTACTTTCATAACTTTTTATTTTACTGTTTTCCTCGATAAACAATTCTACCCTTTGATAAATCATAAGGACTTACTTTTACCTTCACACCGTCCCCTGGAAGTATTCGAATGTAGTTCATTCTCAATTTACCAGCAAGATGACAAAGTATAACTTGTCCAACTAGCCCTTCAGAACTTGATTTTGTGATCTCAACCCGAAATTGAGTATTAGGCAGAGATTCCAAAACTTTTCCTGAAACTTCAATTAATTCTTGGTCCATTTTTTAAAAAGCTTCTAAAACAAACAGCGGTGCAAATTTTACCAAATTTCTACTCAATCGTCAACACTACAGGCCCTTTGCTTGTCACTGCAACAGTTCTTTCAAACAAACCTGCGCGAGAACCGTCTTTCGAAACAATTGTCCAACCATCTGGTAACATTTCTACTTCTCGCTTTCCTTGATTATAAATAACTTCGACTGCAATTACTAAACCTTCTTGAAGCCGTTCTCCAGTTCCTTTCTTTCCGATACCAGGAATCCAAGGCTCTTCGTGCAGTTCCTTACCAATTCCGTGGCCAACAAATTCTCTAACCACACTATAACCCTTATCTTCCACAATTGTTTGTATCTTACTACTGATATCTCCAATTCTATTACCCACTTTGACTTCTTTAATAGCTTCATTTAGAGCTGTTTTTCCTGTTTCCAAAAACTCCTGAGTTTCCTTCGAAACCTTACCAACCGAAAAAGTTTCAGCCATATCACTATTAAAACCTTCGATCGTGCATCCTAAATCAATACCAACAATATCGCCTTCGATTAACGGGTCTTTATTTGGCAGTCCGTGTACAACCCAATCGTTTGGGGTTGAACATATACTAAACTTATAATTTTCTACCTTCTTAAAAGCGCTTTCAGCCCCCTCTTTTCTAAAAATATCTTCAACCAATTGATCAATTTCTAATGTTGTGATACCCGGTTGAATGATCTTTCCCACTTCCCTCATAGCCAAAGCGGAGATTTTTCCTGCTCTGCGCATTATTGCAATTTCCTCTTTAGTTTTTAAGTAGCTCATCAAGACTCTTTCTAACATCCTCTTCTGCAGGAGTGTTATCTACATCGACTATCTTTACCCCTTTGGATTTAAAATAGTCAATCAAAGGAACTGTATTTTCTTTATGCCAATCGAGTCGGTTTTTAATAGCGTGTTCAAGATCATCATGTCGACCACGACTCATCAGTCTCTCTATTGCAACCTTCTCATTAAGATTTACCATTACAACCAGGTCCAAATCATGACGGAACAGTTTTTCTTGAACTAAATTCCTAGGAGCCCCGTCTAATACAAACCCATTTTTTGTATCATTTTCATTCAACCTCTCATTAACAAGTTTCATGGTCAACTCGTCTGGAACAAATTTACCGTGCTCTATTAGAGACTTTACCAATTTTCCAGTTTCCGAATCTTCCTGACTTAATCTGCGAAAAATATCTCCAATTGAGATAAATGGCACATCAGTTTTTTCTGCGATATACTTCCCGATCGTACTTTTACCTGAACCTTGAATTCCAAATAGTAAAACTCTCATTTCTACTTATTTAAAAATCCCTCATAAGAACGCATCACCAGTTGGGACTGCAATTGTTTTGTAGTTTCCAAAATTACTGAAACTACGATCAAAAGACCGGTAC
This sequence comes from Patescibacteria group bacterium, assembly GCA_025449635.1. Taxonomy (GTDB): domain Bacteria; phylum Patescibacteriota; class Microgenomatia; order Woykebacterales; family RBG-16-39-9b; genus JANWIZ01. The sequence goes on along the minus strand of JANWIZ010000020.1, from coordinate 4,310 downwards.
CTCCAAAAGCAACAACATTTATCTTGGTAATTTCTTGCAGAACAAAAGGCATTACAGCAATCACTCCTAAAAATACTGCCCCAACTAATGTAATTCTGTTAACTATGAATGATAGATAATCAGCCGTGGCTTTACCAGGTCTTATACCAGGAACAAAACCACCATACTTTTTGATTTCATCGGCTACTTTTGTCGGGTTAAAAATTATAGATGTATAAAAGTATGTAAACAAAATAACTAAAACAAAGTAAAAACCACTATAAAGGGGGACGTTTTGGGAAAAAGCTACAAGCTGCTCAGCAATGTTTCTAATTATTGGATTTGATACGTTTGATAAAAATGTCCCAGCGACACCGGGTAATAAAATCAGCGAAACTGCAAAAATGATCGGTATCACACCAGCTTGGTTGATTCGAATGGGTAAGTGCGTGCTTTGCCCTCCGTAAAGTCTGTTTCCTCTAACTCGACGGGCATATTGTACCAAAATCTTTCTCTGACCTTCTGTACCAATAATAACTCCCATAATGATAAACAAACCTAATACAAGCAGTGATAAAATCGTTAATGCGTTATCGGCAGTTACAATACCTCCAAGCTGACTCAAAGTTACTGGCAATCTACCAACAATCCCAACAAAAATTATCATAGAAATACCATTACCTAACCCTTGCTCGGTGATCAATTCTCCCAACCACATTAGCAGAATCGTTCCGGCAGTCATTGTAAGCATAATTGCGATTGTTTCAATTGGTCCGATTGAACCTAACACACCACTGCTACTATTTTTTAGAAATGTAATAACCGCGTAAGATTGCACTAATGCAAGAGGGACTGTCAGATAACGAGTGTATTGATTGATTTTCTGCCGCCCATATTCACCCTCTTTTTGCAGCGCCTCCAATTGAGGAACTACAATACCAAGCAATTGCATTACGATTGAGGCATTAATATAAGGGTTTAGACCAAGAGCGATTATCGAAAAGTTGAAAAGTGTACCACCAGTAAACAAATCTAGAAGTTGAAAAAGTTGGCTAGAGGAAAATAAATTCCTTAGAGCAGAGGGGTCTACACCTGGAACAGGGATATGAGCAACCATACGGAAAATCAAAATAATTGCCAGCGTGAACAATATTCGATTTCGTAAATCCGGAGTTCTAAGTATATCTCTAAGGGTCTTAAGCATCTGTTACCTTCTTTTTTTCAGCTTTTGACTTTACTTCCCATTCAACTTTTCCATTTACCTTTTCGATCAATTCCTTAGCTTTGTTTGTTAGATTTATTTTTATAATAAGTGGTTTAGAAATTTGCCCTTTTGCAACGAGTTTTATTGAGTACGGTCTTGTGGTTTTCTTTAAAATTCCTTTTTCTCGTAAACTTTTTTCTTCAACAGTACTACCAGCAGAAAAAACCTCTAAATGATTGAGGGTTATCGTAAAATTTTCTTTGGCGAGCGAATTGCCCACCCCTCGTTTGAAAGGAAGTCGTTTGATAAGAGGGAGTTGTCCACCTTCAAAGCCTAATCGAATTTTTTTACCAGTACGGGCTTTCTGACCTTTGTGGCCTCGACCGGAAGTTTTACCTCTACCTGAAGACTCACCACGACCGACTCGCCTGTTTTTTTTGAATGTTTTTACTTGTCCGATCTTGTTTAATTCCATAATAAATTTACTTCTCTTCAGGTTTTTTTACTTTTGCTTTTTTCTCGACATCTAGAACCTCTGTTTTTTGCTGCTTAGGTTCCCTTACTTTTAGTGGTCTTAATGATTTGAAAGCTTCTAAAGTAGCATAGACGTTTGACGCTTTATTTGAAGTTCCAAGAACTTTTGACAAAATATCATGAATTCCGGCAGCCTCAGCTACAGCTCGAACTGATCCACCAGCAATAACCCCTGTACCAGGAGCTGCCGGTTTAAGCATAATCTTTGCTGCTCCAAGTTTTATCGAAATTGGGTGAGTGATTGTTTTTCTTTTCATTGGAACAGTTATCAGATGTTTTTTTGCATAGCTTACGGCTTTTCGAATCGAAGTTTGTACTTCTGGAGATTTTCCTAAACCAACCCCAACCCTACCATTACCATCGCCAACAACCGCTAAGACTGAGAAACCAATTTTGTTCCCGCCTTTAGTTTTTTTTGACACTCGGCTAACTTGAATTATTTTTTCTGTAAATTCCTCTGTTTGAAAACTTTCTTCCATATTAAAAAATTAAACCTCCTTCACGAGCACCATCAGCTAAAGCCCTAACCCTTCCATGATAAAGATAACCACCACGATCAAAGACAACTTTTTTGATTTTTTCTTTTAGTGCCTTTTCAGCCAACATTTTACCAACTGCCTTAGCTTTTTCTGTTTTTGTCATTTTTTTATTCTCCAAAGACCGATCTGAAACCTCAATTAATGTAGAGTTTTCCTTATCATTGATGAGGATTCCATAAATATGTAAGTTCGAGCGACGAACAAAAAGTCTTGGAGTTTCTTTGCTTCCTGAAACCCTAGCTCTTATTTTCTTATGTCTAGCAACTCTTCTGACAATAGTGGCTTTCATACTATGCAGCTGCCTTTCCAGCTTTACCGGCTTTTCTCCTGATTACTTCACCTTCATATTTGATTCCTTTAGCTTTGTAAGGCTCTGCTGGACGAACTTTTCGGATCTTACTAGCAATTTCTCCAACCAATGCTTTGTCAAAACCAGAAACAGTTATTTTGTTCTCGGTTACCTTAAAACTGATTCCTTCTGGAGCTTCTATTTCAACTGGGTGTGAGTAACCTACTGTCAAAGTTAATTTACTGCCAGCTACGCTTGCTCTGAAACCAACCCCAGAAAGTTCCAATGTTTTTTCAAAACCCTTTGTTACACCTTCAACCATATTGGAAATCAATGTCCGTGTTAACCCATGCATCGCTTTTGAACGGTCGGAATCATCTTTTCTATTAACTAATATTTGATCAGTCTCTATAGTAACTTTTACTTCATTTGGCAAAGAAAATTTCAAATTTCCTTTAGGTCCAGTTACCGAAACAATAGAACGCTCTTCGGTTATCTGTACTGAGTTTTCGTATTTAACTGGTAGTTTTCCGATTTTACTCATAATGTTTTTCTCAAATTACCAAACTTCACAAAGGATTTCCCCTCCAACTTTCTTTCTTCGTGCCTCCCGATCACTCAGTAAACCAACATTTGTTGAAATAATTGCTGATCCTAAACCACCTAAAACATATGGGATCTCCTTATTATTTCGATAAACCCGAAGGCCCGGTTTTGAAATTCTTTTAATTCCTTGAACCTCTGGCTTTCCTTGCTCATACTTCAATAATGCTTTTAAAATCGATCTTCCGGCTTCTGATTTAGTTTCCTCAATAGATTGAAGATAGCCAAGTGCTACCAATTTGTCAGCCAAAGTTTTCTTTAGTCTAGAGAATGGAATATAAACCTCAGTTTTTGAAGCTTTATAACCGTTTCTAATTATTGTTAACATATCTGCTATTGGGTCATTCATATTACCAACTTGCCTTAACTACACCAGGCAATTCTCCTTTGTGAGCAAAATTTCTAAAACATATCCTACATAATCCAAATTTTCTAATATACGCTCTAGATCGTCCGCAAACACTGCACCGATTTTTCATCCTAACCGGAAATTTTGATTGTTTTTGCGCCTTTACGATCATTGCCAGTCTAGCCATTAATTTTTAACCTTTCTAAAAGGTATTCCAATACCTTCCAATAAAACTTTGCCGTGCACAGAATCCTTAGCGGTTGTTACAATCGTGATTTCCAATCCATTTTGTTTGTCAGATTTTGTATAATCAATCTCTGGAAAAACATTAATTTCTCTGAAACCAAGAGAGTAGTTACCCCCTTGATCAAAGGATGTCTCGGAAACCCCGCGAAAATCTCTTACTCGGGGCAATACGATTCCTGTTAGTTTATCCAAAAAATCAAACATTCTCTTTCCTCGAAGCGTAACTTGAGCTCCAATTGGATCTCCTTTTCTGATTTTAAAAGCCGCTATCGCCTTTTTTGCAGACCTTGTTGCTGGCTTCTGACCAGTAATTTTTGTAAGGCTGCTAAAAATCGTTTCTCGAGATTTTTCGTCTGAACCTGTCTTACCAAAGCCAACATTCAAAACAACTTTATCAATTTTGGGAACAGCAAGTTTATTCTTTATTGAAAAGTTTTCGCTTAGATTCTTTATTACTTCTTTTTCGTATTTCTCTTTTACTTTCATATATTTTTACTTAAGTATTTGGTCACACTTTTTGCAAACTCGGTTTTTTTCATTGCTCTTTATTACATAACCAATTCTTGT
>JANWIZ010000019.1 GCA_025449635.1 Patescibacteria group bacterium | reverse complement strand
TGTACGGCACCAATTTACACTACCGATAGTCTTCACGCCGCCGTTGTAGAAATTTTTGTTAAAAAGAACGCTCGGTTTCGTTACACCACTATTCAGAACTGGAGCAATAATGTTTACAACCTGGTTACCAAAAGAGCCTTTGTTGATGAAAATGGGACGATGGAGTGGATCGATGGCAACCTTGGTTCCAAAATTACGATGAAATACCCCTCTGTTTACTTGCGTGGTAGGGGTGCAAGAGGAGAAGTCCTCTCAATTGCTTTTGCAGGTTCGGGTCAACATCAAGATGCGGGTGGAAAAGCCTATCACTTAGCACCGGATACCAGTTCAAGTATTGTTTCAAAATCAATTTCAAAAAACGGCGGTCGTACTTCTTATCGTGGAATGTTGAAAGTTATTAAAGGAGCCTCGGGTGTAAAAGCCAATGTTCGTTGTGACGCGCTGATTCTTGATTCCAACTCCCGTAGTGACACTTATCCAACGATGCAAATTGATGAAGAAGATGTAAATATCGGACATGAAGCCACAGTTTCCAAGATTGGTGAGGATCAGCTTTTTTATCTAATGAGTCGGGGAATGAGTGAAAATGATGCTACCAGTATGATCGTCAATGGTTTTATCGAGCCAATAGTCAAAGAACTTCCTCTAGAATACGCTCTTGAACTAAACCGTCTTATTCAGCTTGAAATGATCGGCGCTGTCGGTTAGAATCCTTCAAACAAACTGGAGGAGATCAAATTGACTGAAGAACCAACCAAAAGTAGTTGGAGCTGTCTTGAGATTCTAAGAAAAATTCCAAATCCTGATACAGAGCTTTGTTATGTGAATGAAGTAGATTGCCCTGAAGTAACTTTTTTAGGAGTCAAAGGTCAACCGGATTTTGCTAATGTAGCGATCGAGTATATCGCAGGAGATTCGGTTATCGAACTGAAATCTCTAAAGGAATACTTTGTCGATTTTCGACAACGAATAGTGTCTTACGAGCGGTTTATCTCAGTTGTTTACAGAGATCTCATACAAGTTTACCAGCCAAGATGGCTGAAACTGACAGCAGAGTTCAATCCAAGAGGCGGAATTAGCTCAAAACTGTGCGTAGATTCAGACAAACCAACACACGAAGTTGCAACAAGCTAACCTATAGGTTAAAATCAGCCCTAAGGTGGAGGGAAATTTACGGGACCGTGGAGGTCATTATGACCAAGGCACAGCTGACCCAGGATGTTTATGGATTGGACATCCAAGTAGACGGTGTGACACTTGTGATCGACGAGAAGTTGCATCAGGCAGTTGAAGGAGGGTTCGAGACACTCGGGTCAATTAGTCCTAAAATCGAGGAGGTCTTTGATCAACTCGCTTTGACAGTTGGCTCGGTACTAGACGCATCTCCTGGATCGAAAGATATTTTGGAGATGTATCTAGATGGACTGAAGGGCGCGATAGTGAACTTTCACTTGCTCTTCAACAGCTCTCCTAGGTAGTTCCTTTCTAGCGCGTTTTTTTGCCGGACGCGCTTTTTTCTTGCCTTGAAAGTTATAATAAAGCCCAGATCGAGATCATTTGAAAGAAAGGAGAGCGTAGTGAACCATATTGCAATATGGTCATTTCGTTTAAACAGTCTTGAGTTGGAGCATAAGTTTAGCCCAAGATTGAAGGAGTATGAGTTTTGGCAACACTTAAATGAGTGTCTTGAATGTCGAGAAAAAGCAATCAAGCAGTACGAAAATCATAGCGAACTTCGAGATAAATCTTTTTGGGCTGCAGTTGAGCGCTATCTTGAGGGGTTTCATCCAGAGATTGAGGGTTTCCGGGATCGGATTTACGATCAAGCCAGGATAGATTTAAGAGAAATCCCTACAGTAAATACTGTTATAGATTTTGTTGAGAAGTATGAACAACTTGACCATCATTTGGTTATTTGTAGTAAATGCTACCGACTATACAAGGAGATTTATGAGAGACTGAGACAGCATGATTCAGTCGTTGGAGCAGCTCATTTTACTAAAGAAGTCAGAGCGATGAAAGCTGAGTCTTCTTAAGCGCGACCTCCAAAGGTATGCGCTTTTTCTTTTTTTGAATTTGATTGGTCTGTTACAATTGGGTCTGGAAAGGAGAGTAGTAACCAGTGAAGGATTTTCTCACAGGGGTTTTTTTCTGGGTAAATGTGACTTGGATTAAAATACTGGTCGCTCTTGTTACTTCGCGAACGATCAAGGGTAGAGAGAATATCCCTTCCCAAGGTCCGGTAATCTTGGTCTGTAACCACATGAACAACGCAGACCCACCAATTGTTCTGTCGATAATACCGAGGCGTAGTAAGTGGTTGGTTAAGATAGAGTGGTTTCGTAACCCAGTTATTGGGTTTTTAGCAAAAGCTGGTGGGTTGATGCCAGTCAAACGCTACGAGGCTGACCTCAAAGCCTTACGCAAAGCCCAAGAAGTACTGAAATCTGGATTGATCCTGGGAGTTTTCCCTGAAGGAACCCGCAGCCGCAATCAAATGCTTTCAACAGGAGAACCAGGAGCGGCACTCTTAGCATTGCGAACTAAGGCTCCAATCTTGCCAGTAGCGATTTGGGGAACTGAGAATATGAAATTGCCTCGTGATGTTCTTAGGCGAACCAGTGGGATCCATATTCGTTTTGGTAAGCCTTTTGTATTGAGAACAGTTAGCAGTCGGATTCAACGGTCAGATATTGAGTATGGAACAGACTGTTTAATGTTAGCTATAGCAAAATTGCTACCAACGCGTTACCGTGGTTCCTATGCTGACCAAGCAACTTTAGAACAAATTGAACGGGAAAAAGTCATCTAACCAAGCGCAACCTAAATAGGAAGCGCTTTTTTCTTGCCTAGTTAATTTATAATCAGAAAAGACTGGAGGTGAGAGATGGATCACATAATCTACTGGCCAAAATCTCTGAACTTTCCCTATGATAAAGATCGGTCTTTTGGGTTTGCTGACGAATTTTTTTGGAGGGAACTAGTTGGTTGCTATTCGTGTCAGTCTGAATTCAACAAACTTTATAGCGAGGAGTACCCAGAAACTAAAACTCGAGATTTCTGGGACGAAGTTGACTTTTATTTGGATGGGTATCACTTAAAGATTGAGCGTATTGCTGAATATTTCAGAGCTGAAGTACTCGTGGTTTCTGGCGTTTGTGATGAACAACAAACGAAAAATCTTGAAAAAGAGTTCACAATTACCTATTGTCACTTCTTAATTTGCCGTCGTTGCAGCATGATGTATGACAATATCGAAGAAAGAGTTGGTCAGGAAAATTCAAAGGTAGATGAGGTTTTGAAGTATCACAAAGCATAAAGCGTTTCACTAGAAGCGCTTTTTTTCTTTAACTTGAGCAACTTTATAATTTTTGCTATAGTCTTTTCAAACTGAAGAAGGAGGGGTGCTTGGAACCTGCAAAAAACACTCTGGCTCGAAAGATTCTTGATATCTTACGGTCGCAGATGACAGCAGTAGGGGTAGATCATCTAAACAGAATTCTCAGAGTTGATAGCAAAAGAGTTCATGCGGCGGTTGCGGATTTACGTTCTAGGGGGTATGAAATCTTGGGATGGGAAGAAAAAGACGAGGTTTACGCTTACCACCTCAAAAGCGAAGCTTTGGCAGATGATCCGTTCACCTATCTTTCTTGGTTGTTGAGAGGTAAGGGCTGTTTACATATTCCAACTGGTAGTTATGTGCTAAAGCTTAGCCGTTCGCCTTCTATAGAAGGTCGGGAAATTATTCGAGTTTCAGTGTTTCGTCGCAGAGATCTTCACAATGAACTTGAATTTCACAACATTGATGACAAAGGAGAGGTAAAACAAGGTTGGGATGAACAGGAGTTTGGTGCAGTACCCTTTATACCCACCATACTGACAGAAATTCAGAAAGGTCTTGACTACACACAACCGGAAAGAATGGTAGTTGATCATTTGAGAGCCCATATAGTTCAGCACTTCATTATGAGAGCGCTGAGAGAAAGGAAAAATAAAGGTCTCTACAGCCGAAAAAACGGTAGCAAGAGGAAAAATGGAGCTAAGAATGGGAGAGTTCACGCAAGATAAATCCTGAAACTTAAGCGCGAGTATTAAAATCACCGCGCTTTTTTCTTTTTCCACAAGAGTGTACAATTCTTTTTCAAATGCAAAATATTCAAATAAATTTAGCCGAAAACCAAGAAAAAATACTCCCTTTGATCTGGACTGAAGGATCGGAAGAAATTACAGTCAATGCAATTCTTGAGGGTAGAGGATCAAGACTTTCGATCTTAGGGGCAGTATTTTTGTCAAATTCCGACCAAGTAAAAATAAATGTAAATATTGATCATATTGGTGAGAATACTTTTTCCGATACTTTGATCAAGTCAGTTTTAACTGATAATTCTGTCGGCAATTTTTATGGGTTGGTCCGAATAAAAAAAGGAGCTAAAAACACCAATACTTTCTTTCGGGAAGACGCTCTTTTGCTTTCAAAACAAGCCAAAGCAGAGGCAATTCCCAGCCTAGAAATCGATGAAAATGAGGTAAAAGCTGGTCATGCTAGCACCGTTGGACCAGTTGATAGCGAGCAAGTGTTTTATCTAACGAGCAAAGGAATAGCTCAAGAAGAAGCAAAGAAGCTGATAGTGCAAGGTTATTTTCACAGTATTTCTGACCAACTTCCTGAAAAAGAAAAAGAAAAGCTGTCCACCTTTCTCTCCAAACAATTTAAAATATAAAGAACCCATAGTACTTGACTTTTGAACCTCTTTCTGGTATAATTTTCTAATTCCGCAGTAATTCAAGAAAGGATAAGTAGTTGTGGAATTTGGGCAGTGGTGAAGAAGTTCGTGATCGGGAAGAGGGTAGTCATCTCCACGCTGGAGTTAACCACCTCCTGCCGAATGTTCTTGACCAGCTAGACTCAGCTGACTTCGATCCCAGTGAGATACGTGTCAAACGCGTAATCGATATGGGTCGCGTCATTGGGGTAAGTAGTTTGGTTTCCACTGGACCAGACGACGAGATCGTCTTTGCCCAGCGACCAAACCGCGACGGCCTAACACGCTTCGTCAAGAACCGCGAGCCCCGTCCCTGTTCGTTCCTGACCGTCGTTCTTCGCAAGGAGGACTCCGGTTACTTCACGCTTCTGACAGCCTTTATTGGCGACCGAAGCGAAAACGAACCCTGGTATCCAGATGCCAGCGCGGAAGCGAAAAAATTCTGGGAGGAAAACGCTCTTGTTTGGGGGCATGAGCCAGTCATTGAAGGTACCGAAACCTCGGTTTCGCCGTACTGACCCCAACCGTACCTACGCAGCAGCCAGCTTCGTAGGTACACTCATTTTCAAAGCCAAAAGTTGCACTCTTAAGAGCTACTACTTACAATTAAACTAATGAAAACTCTGCTCACCTCCAAAAAACTCCAAAAAGGATTCACCTTGATAGAGCTTTTGATCGTGGTTGCGATCATTGCTGTTTTAGTTTCCTTAGGCGCAGTATCTTACTCAACTGCTCAAAGAAACACTCGTGATGCCCAACGAAAAAGTGACCTTAAGAAAATAGCTCTAGCTTTGGAGAAATATTATACGGACAACGGCAGCTACCCACCAGGCAGTGTGCCTCCAGGAGGTAGTGACGCTACGTATCTAAGTACCTCGGGATCTACACCTTGGATAAACAACCTCGGAACTTACATAACTACAGTACCTATGGATCCAAAGAATACAGCCTCTCCACTTAGCAATTATAGATACGAAACCTTTAATAATGGACAGAATTACATTTTACTCACTAACCTAGAAAATAATAGCGATAGTGATAGAAGAGATTTGACAGTATCACCAGCAAAATCTCCTTGCAACGAATTACCATACTATAGTTCCCATTCCAACACTTACGCTGATTCAAACTATGATTGGTGTGTTTCTGATCCAAAATAAATAACTTCGCAGTTTTACTTTCCCGACGTTTAAGTTTAAAATACCCTCGATGTTAGAAAATATTGAAAAAATTCGCTCTGATTTTCCGATTTTGAAGCGGAAAGTTTACAATCATCCTTTGGTCTATTTCGACAATGCGGCTACTAGTCAGAAGCCTAAACAAGTGATTAAAGCGATCACCAACTATTACGAAAATCACAATGCCAATGTACACCGAGGTGTTCACAAACTGACTGAGGAAGCAACTGAACTGTATGAAGGCGCGAGGAAAAAAATTGCTGATTTTGTCAATGGAGGAGACAAGAGGCAGATTATTTTTGTTCGTAATGCGACTGAGGCGATCAATCTAATTGCTTACAGTTGGGGTAGAGAAAATATAAAGAAGAATGATGAAATACTACTTTCAGAAATGGAGCATCATTCAAACCTCATTCCTTGGCAACATTTGGCAAAGGAAACTGGGGCGAAGCTAAAATTTATCCCCATTGATGAAAAAGGCGAGCTAAAAATAAAGAATCATGAGCTCAAACAGTATGTGTCAGCTAAAACCAAGTTAATCGCAGTCACACATGTCTCGAATGTTTTAGGCACGATCAATCCTGTCAAAGACATCATTGAACAAGCGAAAGCGATCAACCCTAAGGTAAAAGTATTAATCGATGGTGCTCAAGCCGTACCGCACATTCCTGTATCAGTTCAGAATTTAGGTTGTGATTTTTATGCTTTTACTGGTCACAAGATGCTTGGACCTAGTGGAATTGGAGTTTTGTGGGTTAAAAAAGATTTACAAGAGTCAATGATCCCTTTCCAGAGAGGTGGGGATATGATACTTCGAGTTACTTTTGAAAGTGCTACTTGGAACTATATTCCTTGGAAATTCGAAGCGGGAACACCAAATATTGAGGGTGCGATTGGTTTGGGAGCTGCAGTTGAATATCTTAGTTCAATTGGAATGAAAAATGTGCGAGAGCATGAGAAGGAACTAACCGGATATGCGTTAAAAAAGCTAGAGGAGATCGAGTATTTAAAAATTTATGGTCAAAATAATATTGAAAAAAGAGTTGGGGTAATTGCTTTTAATATTGTCAAAAATGGAAAAATAGCAATTCACCCGCATGATTTAGTCTCAATACTCGATGGTGAAGGTATTGAGGTTCGTAGCGGTCGGTTATGCGCTGAACCACTCTTATCAATTTTCAAAGCTGAAGCCGCGGCTAGAGTTAGTTTTCATATCTACAACACCAAAGCTGAAATTGACAGATTAATCCCGGCGATTGGAAAAGCTAAAAAAATATTTAAAGTAGCGTAAATATGATTGAAGAACGACTATATCGAGAAGTATTACTGGAAAGACTAGAAAACCCAGTTGCCCAAGGAGTCCTCACAAAACCTGATCTTGAAGCAAGATTGGTAAATCCAATTTGTGGTGATGAGGTTTTAATTCAGTTAAAAGTCAAAAATCATATAATTGAGCAAGCAGTTTATTCAGGTGATGGTTGTGCTATTTCTCAGGTCTCTGCTTCTTTTTTAGCTGAGAGTATCACTGGAAAAAAGTTGGAAAAAATCAGAAAAATAAAGAAAAATGATATACTCAATTTGCTTGGAATTAATCCTGGACCTTCAAGGTTAAAATGCGCTCTACTTTCCTTAGAAGTTTTGCAAAAAGCAGTTGATCAATGAACAAATTTGACTATCTAATCATCGGAGGCGGTATTGCAGGTACGACTGCGGCTGAGGAAATTCGATCAAAAGATCTAAACGGTTCAATTGCAATTATTACCGAAGAGTCAGAGCGCCTTTATTCCCGTGTACTATTGCCTCATTTCTTAAGAAACGAAAACACCCTTGAATCACTTTTTGTGCGAAAAGTTGATAGTTACAGAGAAAGAAATATTCAGCTTCTTACAAATACAAAAGTTGTCAGGGTAAACACTCAAGCGAAGCTTGTTAAGACCCTTGATAAGGGTGATTTTGGTTATGGGAAGCTTTTGATTGCCTCTGGGGGTAAAGTTAATAAATTAAATATTTCAGGTGGGGATTTGCCAGAAGTGGTCTATATGCGCACTATTGAGGACGTTAAGAATATAAAAGAAATAATGAATAAAAGTCAGGAAGCGGTTGTAGTGGGTGGTGGGTTTATCGGGGTAGAGTTGGCGCAAAGTTTTATAGTAAATAATATAAAAACAACGGCAATTATTCGTGAGAAATCATTTTGGGAGAGTGTAGTTGGTGAAAACTCTGGGATGCTTTTATCACAAATTTTAACCCAAAACGGAGTAGATTTGGTGACTGGGCAACAAGTAGCAGAGTTTATTGGGGAAGAGAAATTGCAAAGTGTCAAGCTAACGAGTGGAAATGAAATCAAAGCTGACATTGCCGGTGTTGGAGTTGGGATCTATTTGGATACAGACTATTTAGAGGATTCAGGACTGGAGATCAAAAAAGGGGTTGTGACTAACGAGTTTTTGGAAACCTCAGTTCCTGGGGTTTGGGCAGCAGGTGACATTGCCGAGTTTTACGACCCACTTTCCAAACGCTATCACAGCTTGGGTAATTGGTCGAATGCCAGTTCTCAAGGACGGACAGTTGGAATTAACATGGCGGGCACAAAAGTAGAGTTTCAGACTACAAGTATGTACTCAATAAATATCTTTGGTACCAACTTTTCTTTTCTTGGGGAACCGATAGTAGATGAAAAAACTGAAGTTATTGAGCGAGGTAGTGTAGGTGAAGGTAAATTAGCTAGAATATTATTGCGAGAAGACATTGTTACTGGTGCTTCTCTAATTAACATGCCTCTAGAGCGTAATATAATCACAAATTTAATCAAAAACAGAACCAAAGTTACAGCTACAAAGAGCAAGATTGCCGATCCTATATTCGATCTTGCTCAACTACTCTAGAATTTAAGTTATAACAAGATATCCAAAACCCACCCCCAAACAAAGCAAATAAAGACCTATAGGGTTGACTATTACCCAAAAATGTGCTAAAATCCCCAAACAATTGAATAGGTAGAAAAACAAACCCAGCTAAGTGAAGGAAAGGAGAAAAAAAT
>JANWIZ010000018.1 GCA_025449635.1 Patescibacteria group bacterium | reverse complement strand
CAAACAAAGCAAATAAAGACCTATAGGGTTGACTATTACCCAAAAATGTGCTAAAATCCCCAAACAATTGAATAGGTAGAAAAACAAACCCAGCTAAGTGAAGGAAAGGAGAAAAAAATGCACTTCACTCAAAAGGTTTGGATAGTCCCGCTCTTTGCGTTGATCGCTCTGGTTCTCGGCGGCTTCGCGACGTTCTCCAACCCGGGGAATGCGCTCGCCTGGAACTTGTCCGCTCAGTGCAGTAGCAGCACACACGTCGTCGGCCAGATCGACATCCCGAGTGACGCGACAGGCACGCCTTACAACGTGTTCGTCGAACAGAATCTTGGGAATCACAACTGGCAGTGGGTCCAGGGCGCTGGGGTAGATGTGCAAGGTACGGGTACGCAGACGTTCCACATGGACGTCAGCCAGACTCGGTCCGATGCCATCGAGCTTCGCGTTCGCTACAAGGATCGCGACGGTAACTACGGCCAGGAGACGAGCAACCAGTTCGCTCCTTGTCGACCGGCGCCTCTCAACCTGCACGTCTTTGACCTGCAAGCTGAGTGCACCAACGCCGCGCTCCATATCGTTGGCGGAATGATTGGGGTTTCCCAGGATGCTAATGGTTTTCCGTGGACTGTGTTCCTGGAATACCAAGCTCCTGGTAACAACCTTTCGTACGCCGAGGATTGGCACTGGGTGAGTGGTACTGGGGTTAAGATCGGAAACGCTGGAGACCCGGATCCTAGGGGTCAGATGTTGAACTTCCAGTTCAACGACTCGACGACCCCCACCGGAGTTACCGAGTTGAGAGTTCGTTACAAGAGTGGGCCGGATAATGGACCTTGGACCTATGGGTCTCAGATATCCCTTATCTTCTCACCTTGTAAGTCTCCGACGCCGGTTTCGACCAATCCGCCGGCCCCGGTCAATCCGACTCCGAAGCCGCCGACTCCGGTTCAGCCGAACCCGCCCTCGACTCCCGGTTCGCCGTCGCAACCTGTCTTTGGTCCGCCTCCGCCTCCGGTCACGCAAAACGTTGACCAGTCGGTGGACGTGACCAGCGGTGGTAGCAGCAGCTCTTGTTGTAGCTCAGGGTGTTGCGGTGGTGATGTTCTGGAGCAAAACCAGGAGCAAGACCAGCAGCAGGATCAGGAGCAGACCCAAACCCAGACCCAGGAAGACGGCGACGTCAACGTCACTGTCGATGGGAACTCTGGGGGTAGTGGTGACGGAGATGATGACTTCGAGTGGTGGTGGTTGATTCCAATCGTCGCACTCCTTGCCATTCTAGCGATCGTCGCACTCGTTGCCCTTGGAGTTACTCGTCGAAACGATGACGAAGATGACAACGACGACGACAGCGATCACGAGGTGAACGTCACGACCCCGCCGCCTGCTTCTAGTCAGTAGCACCTGACAGTCTCACTTCAGTCAGACTCAAAATAGACTGATTAGACCGTCTGATCTCAAAACTTACCTACCAGGTGAGCAGAGAGATTAGGCGGTGTTTTTTTTGCGTAAAAAATAAACTAAGATAATTGGTCCAACGATTAGGGATACCAGACTGATCGTTAGAATAGCTTTGAGAAAATTGGCAGAGAAGTTATTGTTTTTGGTTGAATTTTGAGCAGAATTTGTAGTAGTCTGGATACTTTTATCATTACTGATTTGGACATAGGCGTCAGAGAACAACCTATTGGCATCTGTTACTCGAAGTACTGGAAATACTGAGTAATTATAGCTCCCGTCAAACTTGATGATCCGTTTTATTTGTTTTCCAGTTCCCATTTCACTTCCATCACCAAAATCCCACTGATATTTCAAACCAGATCCTTTCGAAAAACTGGCGTCGAACAAAATTTCCTCTCCCATTTCAGTAGCCACAATAGTTTCGATAGGGTTTTCAATAAGTTGTTCATTCACTTTTATTTTCGCCTGAGGAAGGGTGTAGTTTACTGTTGGTAGTATGTCAATTTTTACGATTTCTAGTTCGACTTCATTATCATAGGTTGGATCTTTAGCTCTGAGAGTGACAATAAAACTACCCGTTTTTTTGAAAGAATGGTTATTATCCAACCCAGATTTCTTATTACCATCGCCAAAATCCCAACTGAAATTGTTTTCACCGATTAAATTGGGATCAACCGACAATAAAGCACGATCAACCCCAAAAACTATTTTTTGGTTTACTAAATACTTTTTTGGAGCTATTTCGTTGGCGACTTTCAGTTTGTTTCCCGAGAAATAAACCGGGTTAATAACCGTTGCCTGACCGTCGATCAAAATGAAAGGCGGGCCAGAATGAGCAAGAACACTGCTTGGCGGTAGTAACACGAAAAGGATAGAAAATAGAAGAAACAGTAGCCGTTTCATTTAACTTAACTATTATACAAAAGCAATTAAGCGAAGGGTAGTTAAAACTAAACACTTGACAAATGCAAGTCATTTGCAATATAGTTGCAAGTGATTTGCAGTTTAGCCTGTCAATCAACGACATTTTACACGAAACAAGCGAAGATCTATGAAAGACGTATTAGTTCTATTAAAAGAAAACAATATCAAGATTACTGACGAGCGTCGGGCAATTCTTCGTGTTTTACAAGAAGCGAAACTTCCTTTAGCACCAGCAGATCTATTTCTTCGTTTAAAACCTTCGATGCCAAAAGCTAATCTAACGACTGTTTATAGAAATTTAGAAATGCTTGAAGATTTGGGTTTGGTTAAAAGATTAGGGTTCAACAAGAACTATTTTAGCTATGAATTAATTGATGGTAGAGAACACCATCATCACATTGTTTGCCAAAGTTGCGGAAAGGTAGAGGATCTAGAAAACATCTCAGAAAAATTTGTCAGTGAAATTGCCAAACAAACCAATTTTACTATTGAAGATCACAACTTAGAATTCTTTGGACTATGTGTGATCTGTCAAAAGGAGAAGTAACAATTTATGGAAATTAATACTATTTTTAATATTATTTTATTCACTTTTATTGGCAGTATCTTATCATTGTTAGGTAGTTTGGTACTATTAACGAAAAGGATTTGGCAAGGAGAAATTCCAACGCACCTACTTGCTTTTGCTGCAGGTGTGTTGATCGCGACCGCTTTTCTAGATCTTTTACCCGAAGCTTTACATGAAAGTGGAGAAAACCCTAATATTTTTGTTGCAGCTTTAGTTGGTTTGATCGTTTTTTTTCTTCTCGAAAGGGTTTTGATAAGCTTTCATCCCCATGAACAAGTTGGAAAAGAAGTTTCACAAAAGTCTTTAGTAAGTTTGGTTTTGCTGGGAGATGGCCTGCACAATTTTATTGATGGCGTTGTCATCGCTGGAAGCTTTTTTGTCAGTACAGAGCTGGGGATAATTACTGCATTAGCTGTAGCTGCGCACGAAATACCACAAGAGATCTCTGACTTCACTATTCTTTTGAGGAGTGGTATGAAGGCTTCAAGAGCAATCTTATTAAACGTACTTTCTGGTTTAACCGCATTGCTTGGTGCAGTTTTGGCAATCTTTATGTTTGAACTTGTAGAATCGTATTTAGGACTGTTACTTGCGTTTACTGGAGGAATGTTTATTTACATAGCAGCAGCAAATTTGATCCCAGAGTTACAGCATATTTACCTGAAGGACCGTAAGTGGCATCAGATAGCCTTTTTTCTAATTGGGGTAGTATCTGTGTATTTGACAATTTTGTTCCTACACATTGATTAAGCAGGAAAATAGGTTTGAAGCGAGTTGACTTTAAGTAAATTTGGCGCTACGATTAACTAGCTATGGCGGAAAAAACCAAGAAAATTTTGGTAGTTGATGACGAAGATTCAGTTCGCGAAATCTACCGTCATGAATTTCTTAATAGTGGTTATACGGTTGTTGTAGCAGCTGATGGAGAAGAGGGTTTGTTGAAAGCTGGAGAGGAAACTCCTGATATGATATTGCTCGATATTATGCTTCCGAAAATGAGCGGTATCGAAGTTCTTCGAGCCATTAAAGAAAATCAACTCACGAAAAAAATCCCAGTACTTCTCCTGACCAATCTTGGTGAAGAAACCATTATCAAAGAAGGTTTTGAACTGGGAGCCGATGGTTATCTCCTCAAAGTGTCTTATACCCCCTCACAAGTAGTCGAGGAAGTGAAAAAATTCTTCGAAGATAACGCTTAAGAAAAGCTTTTTTTCTCAAAAATGAAATATTTTTTTGATTTCCGACAAGATAGTTTGACCAAAGAATGGGTAATCGTAGCCCCGCGAAGAGCGACTCGGCCAGAACTTTCCCCCGAAAAAAAAGAAATATGTCCATTCTGTCCTGGAAATGAATCGAGAGGTTTTAAGGAGTTGTTTAGAATTGGGGATAAAGCTAAGTATGGTTGGGAGGTGAGAGTAATTCCGAATAAGTTTCCGTTTGCACCAAAGCACGAAATTGTTATCCATTCTCCGCTACATTCAGAGAGTTTTTTTACTTTTTCTAAAACTCAAATAACAAAAATTTTTAAGGTTTATAGGGAGCGTTTTAAACTACATGAGAAAGAGGGTCAGGTTTTTATTTTCCACAATTGTGGTCGAAAAGCCGGGGAATCAATCCCACATTCTCATACCCAAATTGCAGTACTTCCAAAAAACCTAACTCTCGAAATCCCAGCAACTCCTCAGGTAGAGAATATCTTTCGAGAAAGTAAACATTTCCAGTTTTTTTGCCCTTGTGATAGCCGTTGGCCAGGTGAAGTTTGGGTAGCTCCAAAGACATCTGGAAGGAATTTTGCAGAGGTTACAAACGATGAATTTGAGGACTTGGCAAAACATTTTCCAATAGTTTTAAAAAAACTTAAAAAAGTATTTGGGAAGGAGTTTGCATTTAACTTCTACATCTACCCACTTTTTGGGTGGTATTTACGGATCATCCCTAGAGAGAAAACTTTGGGTGGGTTTGAAGTTGGAACAAATATCTTCATTAATACAGTCGATTCAGCTGCTTTCGCCAAAAAACTAGCCTGACCTTTACTCCAAAGGGCTTAAAAGTTACAATCATAAACTGTGATTACCAAGAGAGTTATTTACGAGCATTTAAAAAAAGTTCTTGATCCTGAATTGGGGATTAATATTGTTGATTTGGGTTTAATTTATGATGTTAAAGTAGTGAAGAATAATGTCTGGATCTTAATGACATTAACGTTTCCTGGTTGCCCTCTTGGTGGGACTATTAAAAACGAAGTCAACGAAAAACTTTCTGTAATTGAAAATTTAGGTAAGATAGAACTGAATATTACCTTTAATCCACCTTGGGATTTATCAAAAATAAGTGAAGAAGCACGAGCCGAAATCGGAATTTAAACTATGTTTAATTTTGTTGACCTAATTTTATTGATAGTAATTGTTTATTTGGCTTGGCAAGGGTTTAAAACTGGTTTTATTGGCGGGTTATTGAATGTTTTAATCACCATTATTTCATTCAGTTTGGCTACTGTTTTTTACAGACCGGTAGGTGAGTTTGTCGATAGAAGACTATCTCTTGGTGAGAATATCTCTCTTGTAGCAGGTTTCCTAATAATTCTAATCTCTTTGGAAGTAGTATTAAGCTTACTTTCAAATTTATTCTACTCACATATAGCCAAGTTATATAAAAAATCTTCACTAATAGTTAAACTCGATAAGTATTTAGGGTTAATCCCTTCTTTAGCAGTTGGACTGTTTCTAATCACAGTTCTGATGCTTTTGGTCCTTACTTTACCAGTGAAACCGTGGTTAAGAGACCCAATTGCACAAAGTTGGTGGGGGGAAACTGTAGTCAAACAAAGCTTAAGTTTCGTACCTATAATTGAGAAAACATTAAATAGACTACCGTACAGAAATTTAGTTTACATATTGACTCCAGTAAATCCCAATAGCGAAGAGAGTCAGAAGTTAAATATTTCTCCAAGCGCAAAGTTTTCCGAAGATAATATTTCTGAAAGGGAAATGTTTGATCTTGTTAATCAGGAACGAGCTAAACAAGGGTTAAAACAATTGAGATGGAGTGATTCTTTACGTAATGTTGGGCGGGCACATTGTTTGGACATGTTTGAGCGAAGTTATTTCTCCCATTATTCACCAGAAGGAGAGTCTCCCTTTGAGCGTATTGATAAAGCAGGGATAGAATACTTAGCTGCTGGCGAAAACCTTGCCTATGCGCCTTCTGTAGCGATTGCACACCAAGGGTTGATGGACTCTCCTGGCCATAAAGCCAATATTCTTCGAGCTGAATTTGGGACTTTAGGAGTAGGGGTAATCGATGGAGGATTTAATGGCAAAATGTTTTGTCAGGAATTTAGTGATTGATGATATAATTCAAACTTAGCTTGGGTTTATAACCTTCAAGTTAGGCACTCTTGAGTACTTTTGCAAAGCTGGGCCAGTAGCTCAGCGGTTAGAGCACCACTCTTATAAAGTGGGGGTCCTTGGTTCAAATCCAAGCTGGCCCACCAGTTCCTTAATTGGAAGATTATTTTGGTGCGATATGAACCCAGTTTGTTTCATTTCTCAAGTTTTGATCGATAGTTAGCCTATCTAAACCCAAGCATCAAAGATTATGAAATTAATTTACGCATTACTTTGCGACAGTGCTTTTTTATCTATTGATCGTAAAGTCAATATCATTGGGGTTTTTGAAACTATAAATGCGTCAAGCTTTCCAGTAAACCACTCTAAGTTTGTATTAGTTGGAAGTATCATTCCTTCAAAAAATGAATTTAAAATGGCAGTTGAAATAGCCAAAGCAGAGGGTAAATCAATTCTTAATCAAGCCCAGGAAAGAGAAGTGAAGCTACCAGAAAGTTCTGAAACCAAAAATTTTAACTTCATTGTTGAAATAGTAAATACAGTTTTTCCAGAAATTGGGATCTACAATGTTAATTTACTAATTGATGGGAAAGTCGTTTCTTCTCAAAAACTTACATTAGCACAGCAAGAAACTATTGGAAATTTTAATTAGAGATTAAAGCTCTTCGAGTTTGACAGGCTCATCCATTCTGCTTTGAATGAGATTGAGGTACTTTTCAGTGGTTGCGAGTCTTTTGTGACCAGCAAGTTTGCTTACAAGTACCAGTGAAGTCCCAGACATTAAATGATGTGCTACAAAGGTATGACGGAGATCATTTACTTTAGCATCTTTAATCCCGGCCAAGCGGAAATAACGGTCAATTGCAGTACGTATATTTCGAACTAGAAGGGGACGCCCAGTTTTGGTAATAAATAAGGTTTCTTCTTTAGTATTTGGACGAATGTCTAAGTACTTTTTAAGAGCAGTTTCTGACGCTTTATTTAGAGGGACATTTCTTTCTGGGTAACTTTCTCCAGCAGGTACATGTAGATCTCCTGACTTTCCGTTCTCTCCAAATTTAGCGTCTGAGAGCTTAAGTTTAGCGAGCTCTCCAATTCGAATTCCGGTTTGGAGAAGGAGCTCAATGATCGCAGAAATTCTGACATCATCCCGTGCACTATCGCGCAGAGCTCGGTATTCCATCTTCGAAAGAATTCTAGGTGGTTTCATGTCAAATTTTGGATGCTCTATCAGAGCAGCTGGATCATCGGTGACTAAATCGCTGATTTTTAGAAAACGGAAAAATGTTTTTGTAGAATTTGTTTTTCGAGAGACACTTTTGGGGGTGTAACCCTCCTTGACTAATTTAGCCATGAAACTTTGAAGGTCTTTAGTTCCGACCTCGTGTACTTGGCTTTTTTTAAGATCATCAAGGAAATCAGCTAATTGCTCGATATCCTTCCCGTAAGCTAAAATGGTCGCACTAGAGCGACCTTGCGAACGTAAATGATCTACAAATTTTGAATGGGCATCTCGAATTTTAACCATAAGTGAGCTTCTAAAACTAAGTTTAACAATTATATAAGGACATGTCAATACCACTATGGGGTTTATATTAAGCTAAGTTTAAGAGTTCTCAGAAGCCTAACAAAGAGTAGTATAATTTAACTATGAGGAAGTTAGTATCGGTTCTAATAATAGGGTTTTTAATAATTATTAACTTTAATCTAATTCAAGGTAGTCTAACTTCTTCACAAAAGTTAAGCGGGGTAAACAAGATTGAAGATAAGATTGAAGATCTCGAGAAGGAGAACAAGAGTTTAAGAGCCGAATTGGAAAAGGCAAATTCCAGTTTTTACGTTGAAAAAGAAGCGAGAGACAAATTAGGTTTTGGTAAACTGGGCGAAACAACTATAGTGGTTGCCGAACAATTAAAAGATCAAGGGGCTGACGTGAGTGAGGAAAAAAATAAATCCAATTTGGAAAAATGGTTTGAACTAATACTTAATTAATCTGTTGGGGTTTTTGCACCCTTATAAATCCCGATCGAAACTGAAGTTGTATTACCAGCTACATCTGTAGCTGAAGCTTGCAAAGTATGATTACCGGCAGTAACGTTAGCTGTATTCCAGTTGTACTCAAACGGTACTGTTGAGTATTTTTTAACCTCTTTACCATCGATTTTTAAGACAACACTCTCTAGGGTGAAGTTATCCTCCGCCGATAAAATGATTTTATAGCTAGCCCCTTTAATAAATTCTCCAAAACTAGGTTGAACAAAACTGACAATAGGTTTTTCAGTGTCGTTGTTACTTACTGTGGCTGTGTAGATAGTTGAGAATGCTTTGTTTCCAAGTGAATTGGTAGCTGAGGCTTGAATTGACTTTACTCCATCACGAAGTTTGGTTGTATCCCAGTTAAAAGAGGTAAGTACTTTATTTGATTTGGATTGATTTTTTGTTGTTGCTACCGTTTCCCCGTCGACGACCAAACTGACTAAAACAATACTATCGTCCTCATCTAAAGCTTCTACATCGATTGGTACAGATCCAGCAACGGTTTTATTTAACGAGAGTGAGTTAATAGAAACCTTGAAGTTTTTGGAGACTTGTTCTGCTGCGGAAGTGCGATTGTCTCGAACAGAAGTTATTTGTAGTACTGTCAAGGGGATTGCAAGCATGATAAAAAGAGAAATGAAGATCGAGTACAGATCTTTCGTATTGTAGGGTGGTGTAAAGGTTTTTTTAAGCTCTTCAAACATAGGTTTTAGCGAAATTTAATCTCACCTGTATAATCAACAGATTCACTCTCAGTCTTAAGCACTATTCTCCAATCCCCTTGAGTTAATGGGGTAGGTATGTAAAGGAAATTGTGCGTAAAATTGTTGCTTGGTTCATAAATATTGACTTTACCTTTTGGATCATATATCCAAAAGGTAATAGCATCTTCTGGATTATCCCATGTCACGTAAGTGTTGAAAAAACAATCAGAATTACCTGCGTACTTAACAGTATAAGCGATTTCTTTTGACTTACCGACTGTTGAGGAAATTTTCTTTGATTTTATCTGATCACAATTACCAGGTGACGTGAGATCAAAACCTAGAAAATGGAGAACAGAAAACATTGTTAAACCAACTATTAGTACAAAAAAAACATTAACAAAAATAACAAAAGTACTTTTTATTTGAAAAGGGTGCTTTAAAGCTTCTTTTAAGAGTTTGAGCAGATCCATCTTTAACTTAAATGTTACTCACCTTAAATTTTATTGTCAACTTGTTTTACGGATCTTAGGTTTGACTCAAAAGTTTTGCTGTGATAGAATTGCCTCTCTCGCCGCGGGTGGGGGGTACAGAATCCCGAGAGGCTCATAATCTCTCTTAAGCCGGTGCGAATCCGGCACCCGCAACCAACACAGTCCCGATCCTAAAGATCGGGATTTGTGCGTTTCAACGCTACTTGGTTAGATGATCTTTAGTTGCTCTCTAAGTTTTTGCCAAGTATAATCGGCTCGAATATATCTCGCCTCTTTTAACTCTGGCGAGTTATAATTTGTTCACTTTGGCTGCGTAGCTCAGGGGTAGAGCAGCGGACTCATAAGCCGTTGGTCGCTGGTTCAAATCCAGCCGCAGCCACCAAGATTTGGACCCAATGTTTGATATCTTATTACTAATTATATTTCTTATCCTCTCAGCGTTTTTTGCTGCTGTTGAAGTAGCTACTGTTTCGATTAGTAAGAGTAAAGTACACTCTCTTCTGGTACAAAAACGCAAAGGAGCTAATGCGCTTTACCAAATCAAAAAGAACCCTAATAGACTTCTAATAACGATTTTAATTGGTAATAACTTAGTAAATATCGCAGCTGCCTCAGTGACAACTGCTCTCGCGATTAAGTTATTTGGCGATACTGGTGTTGGTATTGCTACAGGAGTAGTAACAGTATTGGTCTTAATTTTTGGAGATATTACCCCGAAAACATTTGCTCTTCAAAACGCAGAAAAATTAGCCTTGTTTTTTGCTCGCCCAATCCAAATTCTCGAATTTTTACTTTGGCCGGCAGTTTCCTTTTTTGAAGCAATTTCCAACCTTGTTAACAAAATTAGCGGGGATAGAACCAATTATTTAACAGAGGAAGAGTTAAGATCAATAATTACATTGGGTACTGAAGAAGGGCTTTTGGATTTGGAAGCGGCAAAAAGACTTCACTCGGTTCTTGATTTTGAGACTGTAACTGTAAATCAAATTATGACACCAAACGCTCAGGTAATCAGTTTTGATGCAGCTACAACAATCGAGCAATTTTTGGACAACGTCCTAGATGCTCCATATGACAGGTACCCTTTGTTTGAAGGTAATCCAGAAAATATTATCGGTATCGTTGATGTAATCGATGTTGTGAGGGCCATTAAGAAAGACCAACTTTTAAAGACTTTGAAGGAGATTAAAAAAGAAACCTTTTTTGTTAAACAAAATGCCAGGCTTGATGAAATCATCACACAATTTCGTCCTAAAAAAACTTCCATGGGGATTGTGGTTGACGAGAAAGATAGGATGGTAGGAGTTTTTACCTCACAAGATATTGTTGAGGAAATCGTGGGTGATATATTTGAGAAAGAGGTTTATAAATACAAAGATGACTAAAATATCGTTTGATGAGTTTGCAAAATTGGAACTTAGAATAGGTAAAATAATGAGTGTTGAGAGTGTACCTGATTCTGAAAAGCTGTTAAAACTCGAGGTTAATTTTGGAGAGGAAAACCGACAAGTAATTTCTGGTATCGCAAAATTTTATTCTTCTGATGATCTGATCGGAAAAGAGTTTGTTTTTATTACCAATCTAGAACCACGAAAGATCATGGGGCTTGAAAGCCAGGCAATGATTTTAGCAGCCGAAGCAAACGAACCGATACTATTAACTCCTATTAAAGAGGCATCTCCTGGAGCCAAAATTCGATGAGAGTTTTGATGTGCCCGCCAGAATATTTTTCTATTGATTACGAAATTAATCCTTGGATGGATAAGGAAAAGCCGGTAAACGGAGTTCTTGCTCAAAAGCAGTGGGAGATATTAAAGCAAAGTTATAGTGATCTTGGAGTAGAGGTGGAAACCGTTAATCCGGTAGAAGGTTTACCAGATATGGTTTTTACTGCCAATGCTGGTTTGGTACAAGATAAAAAAGCAATAGTTTCAAACTTCAAATACATCGAAAGAAAACCGGAAAGTGTTTATTTCCAAAACTGGTTTAAAAGTAATGGATTTGAAGTTTTGACACTCGATGAAAACGAACTTTTTGAAGGTCAAGGAGAGGCACTTGTTATCGGTGATAACTTGATTGTCGGGTATGGTTTTCGGGCGAGCTTAAGCTCGCATGAAAAAATAAAGCGGTTTTTGAATAGAGAAATTGTTTCAGTAAAACTAGTCGATCAGAGATTTTACCATTTAGATACCTGTTTCCTACCTCTAAATTCTACAACAGCGCTTTATTTTCCTAGAGCATTTGACGAAGAGTCACGAGTAAAGCTTCAAGCGATAATCCCAAATCTTATAGAAGCTTCAGAAGAAGAGGCAGTGAACTTTATTTGTAATAGCGTAATTGTAAATGATTTTATTTTTATGCCTTCAGTCTCAGAAAGATTAAGGAGCCAAATAGAGGGTTTTGGATTGAAAATTAAAGTAATCGAAGTAAGTGAGTTCAAAAAAAGCGGTGGTGGCGTACGCTGTTTGACTTTGAATCTGGATTAAACTAAGTAATAGTAGAAAAAACTTAGTATATAATAGTGAAGTAAATATGGAACGAATTTTGACAGGAGATCGGCCAACTGGAAAATTACACCTAGGCCATTATATAGGTTCTTTAAAGAATCGTTTAAAACTTCAAGATAGCTATGAAGTTTTTATTCTCGTGGCAGATCTGCATTCCCTTACCACCAAAAGCGATACCAAAGATATTAAGGAGAATATTAAGAATTTGATCATTGATCAACTTGCAGTCGGTATTGATCCGGAAAAAGTGTCTTTTTGTCTACAGTCAGCTATTCCTGAGGACACAGAACTCGCAGTTATTTTTTCAATGCTAGTTTCAAAGTCACGACTAGAAAGAATCCCAACTCTCAAAGATGTTCTACGTGATTTAAAGATCGATAATCCTTCATTAGGGTTGTTATCTTATCCAGTTTTGATGGCAGCGGATATCTTAATGATAAAGTCAAATTTAGTACCGGTTGGTAAAGATCAGGCTAGTCATGTGGAATTAACTAGAGAGATCGCTGAGAAATTCAATACAATTTATGGAGATGTGTTTCCTTTACCTGAATCATTAATACCTGAAGAACTTGGTACATTACCAGGAATTGACGGTAAAGCCAAAATGAGCAAATCACTAGATAACGCAATCTATCTTTCAGATGACACAAAAGCAGTTACTGACAAAGTCATGAAAATGTATACCGACCCAACTCGAATCAAACCTACTGATCCAGGACACATCGAAGGAAATCCAGTTTTTGTTTATCTGGATCAATTTTGCTCTCATGAGGAAAAGTCGAAAGTTAGTGAATATAAAGATAAGTATAAGCAAGGCAAAGTCGGGGACGTTGAGGTTAAAAAATACTTAATCGAAGTGTTGGAAAGATTTTTAGAACCAATTCGTAAAAAAAGAGTTGAGCTTCTCGCTCAAGATAATTTGGTTGAAGAGATTTTGACTGAAGGCACAGCTAAAGCCAGAAAAGAGGCTCAAACGACACTTACCCAAGTTAGAAAAGCAATCGGTTTACTGTGATAACCTATTGCCCAAACTAAATTACTCATATATAATCTCAAGGTAATTTCCTGCCTAAATTAAAAATGAAACCGCAAAAAACCAAGCCACAAAGTATATTTCGTTCTTTTGGATTCTACATACTAGTTTTACTAGCAGCAATTTTTTTGATTTTTGGTTTTTTTCAATCAAGTTCAACCGGAGAGAAGAAACCAATTTCGGATGTAATTGATTTGATAAAGGACAAAAAAGTAAAACAGATAACTGTTGACGAAGATGTTCTCAATGTCGAACTTAAGACTGGGGAGAAAATTCAAAGTATTAAGGAAACTGGGCAGAGTTTTGTCGAAATCTTAAAAAACTCAGATATTAAACCTCAAGAAGTTAAACTTTCTATCAAAGACAATGCGACCAGTAAAGCAATTTATGGTCTTATCAGCCTACTTCTCCCAGTAATTATCTTAGTGGGTATTTTTTATTTCTTTTTCCGTCAAGCTCGGGGGCAGGGAGATAATTTACTTTCATTTGGTCGAAGTCGAGCCAAAACCTATACGAAAGATAAAACCGTCGTCAAGTTTGCTGATGTGGCGGGAGTAGATGAAGCCAAGCAGGAGTTAGAGGAAGTTGTCCAATTTCTGAAAACCCCGGAAAAGTTTAGAGCTTTGGGGGCAAAAATCCCTAAAGGCGTTTTGCTTGTTGGACCTTCTGGAGTTGGAAAAACACTTTTAGCTCGAGCAGTGGCTGGGGAAGCTGGTGTTCCTTTCGTTTCAATTGCCGGAAGTGAGTTTATGGAAATGTTGGTTGGGGTCGGGGCTAGCAGAGTAAGAGACTTATTCGATAACGCCAAAAAATCCGCACCAGCAATTATTTTCATCGATGAAATTGATTCTATTGGCCGACAAAGAGGTCTCGGTATTGGGGGAGGTCATGATGAGAGAGAGCAAACTTTGAATCAAATTTTGGTCGAGATGGATGGTTTTGAAGCCAATGTAAATGTTATTGTCATGGCAGCTACAAATCGTCCTGACATGCTCGACCCTGCTTTAATTCGTCCAGGGCGTTTTGATCGTCGAGTCTCGATCGATCTACCAGATATCACTGGTCGTCGAGCAATTATCAATATTCATTCTAAAGGCAAACCAATTTCAACTGAAGTGGATTTGGACAAAATTGCCCGTCGAACTGTTGGGTTCTCAGGGGCAGATCTTGCTAATATGTTGAATGAAGCGGCGATTTTAGCAGCCAGAGAAAATAAAAAAGAAATTGACGATAAATCTCTAGAAGAAGCAGCTACAAAAGTCCAACTCGGTCCGCAAAGAAAACGAATGACTTCTGATGAGGAGAAGCGGATGACTGCTTACCACGAAGCCGGTCATGCAGTAGTGACAAAAATTTTACCTCACACTGACCCAGTTCATCGAATTTCGATTATTTCCCGAGGTGCTACCGGAGGTCACACTTTGATACCACCGGCATTTGATCGCTACATTGAGACGAAGACCCGACTTTTAGAAACAATCTCATCCTTATTAGGTGGACGAGCAGCTGAGGAGATTGAATTTGACGATTTTACTATTGGTGCGGCCAGTGATATTGAGCGAGCTACTAGTCTTGCACGTAATATGGTAACTAAATTTGGTATGAGCCCACTTGGACCAATGACGATGGGAACTCAAGGTGAAAATCCTTGGATTGCCAGAGAAGTTGGTGAGGGTAGAGCATTGTCAGAGGAGCTAGCAGCCAAAGTTGATGAGGAAGTGAAGAAAATTATGGATAAGCAGTTTGAGCTTGCCAAAAAAATCTTGAGAGAAAATAAAGAAAAACTTGATCTTATCTCCGCCGAGTTGATTAAACGAGAAACTCTTGAGGGTGATGAGTTTGAAGATTTAATGAGTAAAGGCGAAGCTCTTCACCAAGTCAAAGAAACAATGTCTGAGAAAAAACCTGAAGAGTCTTAGTTCCAGATTGAGTTCAGAACACCTTTTAAAGTAAAATCCAGAACAATGAGTAAACTTGTTTTAGTTGACGGCCATGCCCTTTTCCACCGTGCTTTCCATGCGATGCCACCCTTAACAACCTCAAAAGGCGAGTTAGTTAACGCGGTTTTTGGTTTTACCAGTATGCTCTTGAGAGTTTTGGATGATATCAAACCTGAGTATGCAGTGGTGGCTTTTGATACCAAAGCCCCAACCTTTCGTCACACCGAGTATACGGCGTATAAAGCTCATCGAATTTCAGCACCTGAGGAAATGCACCAGCAATTACCTAGAGTCAAAGAAATTGTTGATTCTCTTAATATTCCAATCTTTGTTCTTGAGGGGTATGAAGCAGACGATATTATTGGAACATTAGCCAACCAAGCCGGAGATTTGGAAGTATTTATTGTTACTGGAGATCGAGATGCACTTCAGCTTGTTAACACTCATATCAAAGCATATATGCCCGGAAAAAGTCTCAGCGATATCATTGTGTATGACGGTAAAAAGTTTGAGGAAAAGTATGGGTTTAAACCAAAGCAATTGGTGGATTTCAAGGCCTTGGTTGGGGATGCTTCCGATAATATTCCCGGAGTAGCGGGAATCGGAGAAGTCAGTGCTACCAAATTGATCCAAGAATTTGAAACTGTTGAAGAGATTTATAAAAACATTGAAAAAATTCCAGAAAAAATAAGTAAAAAACTAGCCGAAGGAGCTGAAAGTGCAGTTCTGAGTAAGAAATTAGCTACTATAGATACCGCAGCCCCGATAAGGCTAGATCTGAATAAATGTATTTTGTCTGACTATGATTACAACAAAGTTGCGCAGTTATTCGAAGAATTAGAGTTTAAGAGTTTGCTAAAAAGACTTCCAAATTCTGGAAAAGCTGTTAAGAAACAGGAAATTCATTCTGACCAAGCAGAACTTTTCAGTTCAGAAGAACAGATTAATCAAGTAAAAGATGATCTGACTGATCTGGACAAGGTTTTGCGAGAGATGGAGCAGTATGGGGTTTTGGTAGACAAAGGGTATTTGGAAAAACTATCTAAAGAGGTAAATAATGAGATTCAAACTTTGGAAAAAGAGATTTATAAGAGTGTTGGTCATGAATTCAACCTAAATTCTCCAAAACAGATTTCGGAAGTTTTATTTGGTGAACTTGGTCTCACACCAGTTAAAAAAGGCAAAGAACATGCCTCAACTGATGAAGAAACCTTGACAGAACTTATCGGATCTCATCAAGTAATTGAATTACTTCTGAAATATAGGGAACTTTTTAAACTTAAGTCAACCTACATAGATGCCTTACCTCCTTTACTTGACGAAAATAACCGTCTTCATACCCACTATCACTCAGATGCGACCAAGACTGGTAGGCTCTCCAGTAAAGATCCCAATCTGCAAAACATTCCAGTAAAAGGTGAGTGGGGTATCAAAGTTCGTGACGCTTTTATCGCACCTAAAGGTTCAAAACTTATTTCGGCTGACTATAACCAAATAGAACTAAGGGTAATGGCACACCTGTCTCAAGATAGAGCTTTGCTAGATATTTTTAATAAGGGTGAGGACATTCATACTAGAACAGCAGCTGAAATCTTAAATAAAAAACCAGAAGAAGTTACAAAGGATGATCGACGAGTAGCTAAAACAGTAAATTTTGGCATTATGTACGGGATTTCTCCCTTTGGTTTGTCTCGTCAGCTTAAGATTGATCGAGATAGCGCCAAAGAAATCATTGACCGTTACTTCGAAGAGTTTTCTGGTGTTAAACAATGGCTCGAAACTACACTGACAGACGCTTACGCGAAGGGTTATGTGGAGACGCTAAGCGGGTTCAGACGCTACTTGATAGAGCTTAAGCAAGGAAATCATAGGATAAGAGCAGCAGGCGAGCGACAAGCGATCAATGCGCCAGTGCAAGGGACGGCAGCGGATATTATCAAAGCAGCTATGATCAAGCTTGACGGACAATTGAAGAAGTACAAAACCAAAATGATACTTCAGGTGCATGATGAACTGGTTTTTGAAACACCAGAGCCAGAAGTAGAAGAAATCTACCCAATTATCAAATCTACAATGGAAAATACATTCAAACTCGATGTTCCGATCGTGATCGAATCAAAAATCGGGCAAAACTGGGGTGAAATGAACCCCCTTTTAGTAAGAGGTTACTGACATTTTTGGTTGAACGTGGGTTTTAGAGCATTGATATCATCTAGGTCAATATCTCCATCAGCATCCAAGTCAAACCTTTTATGGTAAGCACTATCTCCAAATTTTGTACCCAGTCTGTCAACAAAGGCTCCAGCATCAGAGGAATTTACCTTTTGCTTGCTGGTTTTTAAGGTATAGACATCTGGAGGCCAGGTTCTGCTTGGTTTGCTCAAAAGTGAGTTCATGACACCAGTACCACATTTCTTTAATGGGTCGGTCCCAATATAAGTTTCTATAACATCTGAGAAACCGTCACCGTCGGTGTCAGTATTAGATGGAGGTGGCGGTGGGGTAGCAGAAACATTGATGATCACAGTAGCGGAAGCAACTCCTCCACTACCAGTACAGACCAGAACATATGTTTTACTTGAAGTGAGATTGCCAGTACTTTCTGATCCACTAAGACTTTTTGACCCAGACCAATCACTTGAAGCATTACAAGAAGTAGCGTTTGTACTGGTCCAGGATAGGGTAGCAGCGGTGTTATTGGCTATCTCGATAGAACCGTCAGTATTGTTAGCTTTTAAGTTGACTGTTGGGATTTGGGGGGTTGGGGGGTTGTCTCCAGTACCAAATTCGAAAGCCCCTATATCTGGAGCGGTGCCCGAGAAACCATCATTTATTCCTGGAATCGCAACACCCTTGTCAATCAAAGGACTACCTGATTGAAGTTGTAGAGTCGAAGTATTCCAGCCAAAATTCGAACTGCTTATACCGTTTTGTTCTTGTCCGGTACTAGATTTGAATGATGAGTACGAGTAGGTACTACCAGCCCATTTAATAAATCTGCTGGTATCGCTTGTGTAAAGAGCACTATAGTTTGAAGTTCCGGTTGGAGCTTCGCCTGTTTCATAAACATAACGGCTAGCATATATAGCGTTGTTTTTAAAATCTAAGTTGCTAAGACCCCCACCATTTGTTTGTTTGGCACCGTCAGCAATAGCGCTACCAGCGTAGAAGCTATTGTGATAAATTTTTACTACCCCAACCGAACCGTCACCCATCTTAAACATTGCTGCCCCAAGATTGTATCTGGCGATTGGTTCCGAAATTACATTTCTAAGTATTGTTAATGGACCAGTGAGGGCAGGTGTAAAGGCTATCCCGATAAGACAACGCTTGATAGTATTGTTGCGAATTATATTATTTTGATTACCACCTTCTGACTGAATACCGTCGTCCCCACAATCCGTAATAATGTTGTTTTCTATTGTTGTATTCTTGTTGAAAGAACCGTAGTTTACGTCCTCTGGTTCACCACCAATTCCATCATAACCACCGACAATAGTATTATTTGCGAAATAATGACCACCACCGCCAGTTGAGCCTTGATCATTCTTCAACCAAATACCATTACCAAACCCGTCATGACTGCCACTTAGCTCCACCCTTCGTTTTATCGTACTGTTTTTGACTGTTAAAGCTTTACCACCATACCAAGAAGCTACACCAGCACGAAACTGATCATCACCGTCGGTACAGTTGTAGTCTTGAATAGTTAGTTTATCTAAAGTGATATTGTCAGCCTGCTCAAGCCTAATAGCTGCTTCATTGGATTTTTTCACCCCAATTCCTACAATATTTACATT
>JANWIZ010000017.1 GCA_025449635.1 Patescibacteria group bacterium | reverse complement strand
CAGGATCCAAAACAAGTCAAAAAGCTTTTCCTGGTGCATGGCGAGTATAATGTACAGCAAGATTTCAAAAGCCGCTTAGTAAGAAAAGGGTTCGATGATGTAGAAATACCTGAAATTCATTATGAAGTTGGCTTGACATAAGCTCATTAATTGCAACATTGATTTTTTTTACCATTTCCTTTTTCTTTTTTTCACAATTCATTAATAAACGCCGGATCAAAAATTTAGTTTATAGTATGAGAATTTAAAACACTCAGACTATGAAAAAGATAAATTTGAAAACAGCAATTGTGGCTGTACTGAGCATTGGATTACTTGCTGGCTGTGCAAGTTCCGCACACATCGAAAAAGATGAAACCGTAAACTTCAGTAAGTATAGATCATTTACTTGGCTTCATGGAGAAAATGGCAAATTGGAAAATCAAAGCGACCTTATTGAATCTAAGATCAGGACAGCAGTAACAAGAGAATTTGAGAAGATCGGATGGAGAGAGTCAAAAAATAAGCCCGATGTAATTCTTGATTATGATGTGCTCGTAGAAAGATCAAGCCAACAACAAAATGAGCCAGTTTATAGCCAGCCTTATAGCAGGTTGGTTTATAACCCATATACAAGACGTTATGCAACGATCTATTATCCTTCTCAATTTTTAGGATATGAATCATATGAAAAAGTGATCAGGGAAGGAACGATCACGGTAACGATGCTCGATGCAAAAAATGATAAAACAGTATGGCAGGGTTGGACTACAGCCGAGGTGAATAATCGAAATCTTACAAATAAGGAAATTCAAAAAGCGGTAGCTAACATCTTCAAAAAATCAGACTTAGCAAAGCGATAAATTATATCCATGAAGGACGGTTTTGAACTACGCCGTCTAGCCTAAGGCTAGACGGTTTTTTTATTTAAAAAGTTTTTGTCGTCAGGCTGCTGAAACTTATCTTTGCCGCCCCTGAAACAAAGAGGCATTAGGCTTCAAAGTCTTAGCGTAGAAGGCCCGTTCGTCTAAGGGCTAGGACACCACCCTTTCACGGTGGTGATACGAGTTCGAATCTCGTACGGGCTACAAAAACAGTTTTAGTACAACCCAGTACAACACGAATCCCCGCAATTAATTGATTAGCGGGGATTTTCATTTTCACTTCCCCCCGCTTTGAAACAGCTTTCGTCACTTTTTGGTTCAAGAATGTTTCACCAAAATGCCTTGTTTCACCAAAAATTTTAGAAAGATGAAAGCATCAGTAATTTTTTTTCCAAATGAAGCCAAAAAGAGTTCGCAAACAGCAGGTATTCCACTTTATCTGCGAGTGTGTTTTAAGCGGAAAAAAGTCGAAAGCCGATTAAACTTTGAACTCAAGGAAAACGATCTATTAAAATGGGATTCTATTACAATGCGGTTGCAGGAACGAAACGCCGCGGTTAATCACTATTTGAATAGGATTGAGTCTAAATTTCATGACTTTTTAATTGCGAATGCGACAAGTCTTTCCGTGCATTCGGCATCGAGTATTCGTGATGAGGTTCTCGGTTATAAAAAACAAGAAATTGTAACGATTATTAACTTCGTCGATAAATATTTTGAGGAAACAATACTGCCTAATCCAAATGTGGCACCCGGCACAACCAAAGTGTACCGTCGATCGATCAATCATCTTAAAAAATTTCTTTCAGTACGCAGCGAAAATAATTTACCGATCAATAAACTGGATTATGAATTTGCTTTTGCTTTCAAAACATTTCTTGTTAGCAAGAATGAATCATTAGACCGAGCTGGTATGACCGAGGTATCAGCAGCGGGGGTAATAAAGAAGTTCCGGACTATGTTCAATCATGCAGTTGAGTTAGAGTTGTTAAAAAGGAATCCATTTAAACAAGTAAAAATCAAAACAAAATCTCCCCGGCGGGAAAGGTTGTCAATTGAGCAAGTTGTAAAAATTTATAAACTTGATCTAACATTGTGGCCAGCCTTGCCGGTATACAGAGATATTTTTTTGTTTTCTGTTTTTACGGGACTTGCATATACAGATGCAATTTCACTTTCATGGGCTAACTTAGAACAACGAAATGATGGCGAGATAAAACTCATATTGAATCGGCAAAAGACAGATGTTGTTACTGAGTCTTTTCTACCAACCCTTGCGATCAATATAATACATAGATATAAATCTCCTGAGAATACAACAGTATTGAATAAAGTTCTTCCACACAGATCCAATAAAGAGGTGAATAGCCAATTGAAGTTGCTGGCTCAGATGATTGGTGTTCAGTTTGGCCTTTCGACCCACATTGCCCGGCACACCTTTAGACAATTGCTTGCAGAAGCCGGTATTGTTGACGATGGCGTAATCAAAAGAATGATGGGCCAAAGCAGGCGAGGAGATGTTGACGAGGTATATTATAGTATTACTGATTCAAAACTTCAGGAAGCAAAGGATAAATTCCAGAATTTTCTAAGTAAATTTCTTTTATGAAAATAGATCAAACCTGGATTGTTTATGAAAAACTCGATTTTCCAAAACTATTAGATGAATTTAAAAGTATTGCCTGGGTTCAAAGAACAGCTTTGTTAAATGGTCATTTGGAGATCGAAAGACAAATCAAATGGAAAAACTTTTTCATCGCACTAACATGTTCCTATATTAACCTTTCTTTGTTTCCGGATAAGGACATAATAGAGGAATTCCGAAAAAATAAAGTTTCAAAATATTGGTTAAAATGGATGATATCGTGGGATGAAATTGAATTGGAGTTAAAGAAAATCGAAACAAGAAACATCTTAGTGTTGAGATATCCCCTTTTGTTCCTAATAAAAAGCCATCTGAAAATTAAAATTGTTTTTGAGATGCAAGAGTGGGCCGATCTTAACTATAAGATAAATAACAAGGAAGTCTCTGGAGCTAACAAAATAATTTTTGATACATATCGGCAACGAACGTCGGGCAGGTCTAAAAGGTTTAGAGATTTAGAAGATCTTAAGTTAAATAAGAAGATGGATGAATTGGAAGCAACTGTAGACCGTGCAACGGTGAAATCAAGCTCCCTTGCATTTGCACGAGGAAATACCAAATTTATATTGAAGCTCATGATGGATTCATTTATAAATAAAAATCGATTGTCTGAAGCCGATTATTGTGATGGAGTATACGATTTTTTCAGAATGATAATGAAAGATGATCCATTAATGTATTCGGAGGATGAGTTTTTAAAAGTTGCTCCTGATTCTTACTCTTCTTATAAAAGTTACCGTCACTCTCGCATAAGGGATTTGTTTCTGATTTGATGAACGAATTTTTGACAAATCCGGTTACGTCTTCGTTCATCCACAATAAACGATTTGATGCAAATTGTTCCCCAA
The DNA here is from genome assembly GCA_025449635.1 of Patescibacteria group bacterium. GTDB lineage: Bacteria > Patescibacteriota > Microgenomatia > Woykebacterales > RBG-16-39-9b > JANWIZ01. The sequence continues at coordinate 2,251 of JANWIZ010000017.1, read as the reverse complement.
ACTATTAAAATGGAACAAAACGAAATCTTACTTGCAATCCAAAAAGATATTGCTGAGTTAAAAAAGTCTACCAGGCCTGACGGCATCATTAGCTCTGTTTCCGAAAAGTGGATTCCCGAGAAACAGGTAAAATCCTTTTTTAATTACGAATCAACCCAAATGGCTTCTTTTCTAAAGTCTGAAGAACTCGTCGTAAGCAAAATTGGGAAACGGAAATTCATACTCAAGGAGTCAATCGAAAAACTTCTTGCAAAGAATATTCAAAACCATTTGACCTCCAAGTCGAATGGCTAACCTGGTTGCACATATCGTCGGGCTTGGGCGGATTTTGGATTCCGATATGGAATTGACGCCACATGAGATCAGTCTGTATACTGCTATTATCTTAGTATGGAATACAAAACATCGGCCTAATAATTTCTTCGAAGTTGGGCAAACGAAGATGATGAAACTCAGCAGAATTGGAAATGCCAGGACATACTCTAAGTATTTAAAATCACTATCCACCAAAAAACTTATTACTTATAAACGAGGTTCTGCAATGATGAAAGCAAGGGTATATGTCCTCCCGCTGAACCAAGGCAAGACGGAGCCTGGTATTACTGCCCCTGATGCAATGGCAAATCTGAATCCTGACAATGGCGAGATTGCCACCAGTTTAATGGCAAAATCGCCATTGCATTTAAAAGAAAAAGATTTTGAAAAGTATAAAAGTGTTGACAACAATTTTAAAAATATAAATCAAATCGAAAAAAAGGATTCTAATGGGCGGCGCAATTTTACCGTCCCTACCGAACTGGAGGTAATGGTGGAATTTGAATCCAGGAACTACTCTAGCGAAGAAGCAAAAGACTTCTATCAATATAATTCTGCCAATAAATGGAGCAACAAGAGTGGGCAACCAATAATATGGCAAGACCACATTGACTCCTGGATAAAACATTCATTTCGTGCCCTGAGTAATTCCGATAAAAAAAGTATTGCAGAAATAGTATCAACGCTTTTAGATCATCTAAAAGTTAATGACGACGTGTGGCGACACATAAGACCAGAATATGCGGACGAACTAAACTTGAACGACTGGCAGCAGTTTTTGGAGCAAGCAGAGAAATATAGATTAAGCCTATTGAGCACTTCAAATCAAAAAAAAGATGGTGATCTATTATTGGCTTACCAGTCTGGAGATCGACAGGGCAAGCTGATTCAACAGGATTTTGCAATCATTACTAAAATTGCCAAGAGAATAGCAGTGATGGACTATTTAAAAAGGAAGTTATCTATTGAAAATTGATTTTTTTAACTAATAAAATTCTTAATCATGAAAGATTTACAAGCATATTTGGACGCTATGTCAACCCAATCCTTAATAGACTTATATAACCGAATTGAGTGTGAATCTTCAACTGATTATGAATCCTACTCACTTACTGAACAAATCTTGATCATTTATAATAGAGAGACAAACCTTCACGTTTGTATGGAGAATGTAACTTCCAGACTCATGAATAAACTTTGCAACACATTCTTGACAGCTGTTATTTTGACTATTATGGAAAGGGGCGGTCTTCTGATTATTAATGGAAGACTATGCTTAAGCAACGACAAAGCAATGATCAAAAGAAATCCCGGTTTCAAAGAGTCAGACTTGAAAAAACATCCAATGGAAGGATTTTACCGCTCTCTTAATTTATGAATGTAGAAACGCTTTGTCTACGCAAATCTAAATGTTACAATGGAGTTACTAGTTGCTTTATTTGATGCTTATGAGTTCTTGGACTATGGACTAATGCAATCTACTTCGGGAAAAAATAAGAACCAATATCCCGTCGAGGTAATTCTAGAGGTTCAGGACATACTCAACAGGATTGAAAAGTTAGCGGAAAAACTTGAGGAAAGAGATTACCCAGACGGCTATCGGTATAGTCAATAGTCTTACCAAAATACCTCTGCAACAAACCCTGAAACAAATCTTAATCCTTAATTAAGGGCATAAGAAAGCAACAAATAGCCCAGGTATTTACCTGGGCTTCCAAACATTAAAGTAGTGTGGTCTATGCATTTTTACATGCTCCTGCAACCCGGCAGGCACATTCGCTCTCAGCATGACATGCATGATCTGCACACCGGGAAGCTATAGGCCGTTCAATTTCTTCCCCAAAGGTTTCCCGATACAATCGTTTTGTATTCTCAAATGTACTTGCCAGGTTGGCTTTATCTCCTTTACCATAAATGCCGAAGTATGGAAAGTGAT
>JANWIZ010000016.1 GCA_025449635.1 Patescibacteria group bacterium | reverse complement strand
TTTTGACCCTAAAAGAGCCTTACCAACTGGAGAATCTATAGAGATCTTACCTTCCATCGGATTGGCCTCGACAGAGGAAACAATGATGTATTCATCGATATCACTACCACTCTGAACTTTTACTTTGGAACCGATACCGATTTTGTTTTCACTGGTTTTTTCGATCAGTTTTGCGTGAGTCAAAATTTCTTCCAACTCCATGATTCGACCCTCAGTGAAACTTTGCTCTTCTCGAGCTGTATCATATTCGGAATTTTCAGAAAGATCGCCGAATTCTCTTGCCCGCGCAATCTTTTCAGTCACTTCCTGACGTTTGTGGTTGATAAGTTCGTCGTACTCTGCTTTTAATTTTTTTAAGCCTTCTTCTGTCAATAAGACTCTTGCTTCTTTATCCATGTTTTTAGTTGTGGGCTGTTTTGACATAAATTTAATTCTTTTTTTTCAAAAAAACACAAAATCCCCTTGTCGGGGACTTCATTGCCCAAGAGTGATTGAGCGTATTCTCAAACCCGAGCGGTTACTAAAAGAATTCAATTAGTAACAAAGGATATTACCAAACAAAAACTTTTGTGTCAATACGTTTTTACTCAGCCTCAGGTTCAGTTTCGTTAGCTGCGGCTACTTCATTTTCTATTTCCGTTGCTTCTTCATCAAACCGACCTGCGGCTCGCTCAAGATCCTGTCTTGCAGCAGGGTTGCTTTCGTGACGCTCTTCCCAACGAAGCTTCTCAGCCTCTGCTCTGTCATACTGGGCATCTCTAATTGGATCCATAAAACCTCCTTATCTAAATAATAATATATTTCAAAATTTCAAGTCAAATTTTTCTTTTTAATACTACTAGGTAAAGTTGGATTCAGAAAGGGGGTCAAAAAAAATGTAATACGAGTGTTACTCGTAACGAAGTGCTTCGATGGGGTTAAGACGACTGGCTTTTATAGATGGGAGCGCCCCCGCCAAAAAAGAAAGTATCATTATACCTAACAAAATTGTTATCGAGGGTATAAGCGGGAATCTCAGAAGATCAAATCCAACAAAATCTTTGAGAAACGTTTGAGAAGCAACATTGTTAACCACAGAACCAATTAAGATACTAACCAAAATACCAAATAAACCTCCCCAAAAACCGATGCTGATCGCTTCAAAAGCAAAAATAGCAAATATATGACGCCCGTGAGCCCCTAGTGCTTTCATCAAACCAATCTCTCTAGTTCTCTCTTTCACCGCCATAAGCAGTGTATTAACAATACCAAAACTAGCTGCCAACAAAGCTATGGCACCTAAAATATTTAGCCCCATTAATATCCCATCTATGACAGTGCTTACTATTCCCACTTGTTCCTCAATAGTTTGAGCAAAATAGCCTTTTTTATCTAAAGTTTTTTTCAATTCTTCAAGCTTCTCTACTCCAAAACTTGAATCATATTTCACTAACAAAGCTTGATAGCGACCTTCCAACTGAGGGATACCTAGTGTTTGTTGATCAAGGATTTCTTTTGCCAAGGGGACGCCGATGGAAGTATCGAGATTACCTAATAGTGAGTTTTGTTGAACCCCAACAATTCTTATTTGTTTCTCAACTAATTCACCTTTCGAATCTTTGAAAGCCAGGGTTACTGTTTTGTTTAGAGCGTCTTGTTCTGATTCAAAACCTAATGGCTTTACATAACGAGCTGGAATAGTTATCTCGCTAGCGCTATTTAACTTTACTGTTCGACCAGAGGCCATATCAATATTTAACCCATCGATATACTGGTTCGTAGTAACAGTATATTTATCTTCTCCAGCTGAAATGTATTCGAGTTGAACCATGTATACCGGTGTTACTTCCTCTATCCCTTTGACTGCTTTAACTTTTTGGATATCTTTTTCTAAAAGGAGAACGATATTAAAGGTTCCAGCCTGACGATCAGGGTTGTATTTGACAACGTCAGTTGAAACTGGATTTTGATTAGTTTGTTTAGCTTGAACGACTAGAGTATCTTCTGCTCCCAAATTCCCAAGTTGCTTATTAACGTAAACTTTTACCCCGTTACCGACCCCATTTGTAAGTGAAAGGGTTAAGGTCCCAATAAAAACAGCGACAATAGTCAAGAAAGTCCTTAGTTTAGACCTTAACAAATTACCTTGTGCGATCCTAATAATATCGAAAATTCTCATTATGATTTTTGAATAATTTTTCCGTCTTTTAATGTAATTTGTCGATCGCAAAGTTCAGCCAAATCTTGATCGTGAGTCACAATTACCAAAGTAATTCCATTTTTCCTTTGTAATTCAAACAACAGGTCAATCACAATTTTTCCAGTTTCACTATCCAAATTACCAGTTGGTTCATCAGCAAAAACTACTTCGGGATTGGTAATTAAAGCCCGAGCAATACACAGTCGTTGTTTTTGACCACCGGAGAGGTCGTTTGCCTTACTTTTAGCTTTGTCGAGCAGTCCAACCGCTTCAAGTATTGCTTCTCCTCGTTTTTTTCTTTCTTTTGGAGATACTCCTTGAATTACCAAAGGTAAAACAACATTATCAAGACAACTATTGCGTGGGTTTACAAAAAACTGTTGGAAGACGAACCCAAACTTCTTATTACGAAACTTATCGAGCTCTGAGTTTTTCAGCTCTGTTGTAGTTTTGTCACCAATAATCAAATCTCCGTTACTCGGACGATCCAAAGTCGCCAAAACATGCATCAAAGTAGATTTACCACTTCCAGATTTTCCAACAATGGCAATACTCTCACCCTTGTGAATAATGAGATCAATATCCTTGATAGCAGCCGTGTCTTCGCTACCGCTTTTATAAATCTTTGATACTTTGGTTAATTGGAGAATTGTTTCTTTTGTCTCTGGCACTAAATAATAGTGTAATGAAAAATTAGGTTTTTTTCAATGTTAAAAGCAGCTGAGAAAAGAAAAACGACCTAATATTTCAAGATCGTTAATACTGTTAGTTTGCAGTTAGAAATTCTCTAGTTGCACCCGCAACCCATTCATAATTCTGCTTTATTCTTCCCAACTCCTTAGCTTTGGCAGCAGGGTCTTCAACTCCTTGTAGATCCCGATAAACCTGCTTATCCCTCATTTGATTCTTGTCTCTTGCTGGCCAGATACGCCAAGAATCATTGTCAATAACATCACCAACCAACAATCTCCCAAAATCTAGCCCACATTCTATCTTTAGGTCAACTAAAGCAACGTTTTGCTTCGCCCAAGCTTTCTCAAGTACTAGAAACACAATTCTTGTGATCGTAACTAGCTCAAGCATCCGTGAACCAGATATACCAGCTACCGATGTTTCACCTAAAGGTTGCTCGCTCATAAACCCTTCTGACAAAGGTTTGCTAGCAGCAAAACGAAGAATACGCTCGCTCGCAAGATCAATTATTATCAGGGGGTCATGATTTGCGTCATCCTTCTCAAAGAACTCAACGATGATGTCAGGAAAGATTGCACCTTCGATCACATCCGGACGCCTTTTGAGATAAGATCCGGTCGCGATCCGTCTGGCTACCAACTCAATCGGAATCATCTGCAACTGCCGTGCCCGAAAAGTTCGGTCGTCAACTCTCCCAAGAAAGTGCGTCCCTATTCCTTGACCATGAAGCAACTTAAAACAATTGCTGGTGGTTTCAGTTGAGTAAACTGCTTTCCCTTCGAGTAAATCTCTCTTCGCACCATCTCCAGCAGTGATATCATCCTTACTTTCGATATGGACTTTATCTTCACCAATATCCCAAATAACCTTGGTCTTACCTTCACCCAATTTCTTCAAGCGTTTCTCACTCAACTTTCCTACCTCCTTCTTCGGTATCTGAGTCTAAACAATTGTCGTTTAGCTTCGTCACCACTATCATTGTCATCAAACAAAAGTAGCACGATGAAAAAAACAACAAAGGCAATTGCCCAAGACTGAGTTATCAACCCAAGTATTAGAGCAGCGAGAAATGCTTTTCCCAATGGCTAATTCCTCCCTCTTTCTTTTAACCTGGATTATATCAGAAAGATTTAGACCCTAACCACTTTGCAAATAGATACTTTAGTTAGGTTCTGAAGGAATAGAAAAGCTTGAGTATAGGTGAGGAAGCTTGGGCTAACGGTAAGTTTGGAAGTAACTACCTAGGTTTATTAGACTTAAAAATGGCTAAAGGTCAGCTACTTTCTAATTTATGTGACGGCTTCCAAGACCCCAAAAAGTTTATTATTAAGCCCGCAAAATAGTAAAGACTGTAAAAAAAACTACTCATCATAATTGATATAATCCATAAGAAAATGAATATAAAAATGGAGTCCTGAGGAGAAGGAGTACCGCCAGGGATAAAACCAATTATCATAGCTAACAAGAAGTTGACACAGGCAGAGAAGAAATAACCAAGGGTAAATATTTTTACAATTATTATTAAGGTTTCTTTAAAAGTGAATTTAAATCTATTCTTAGTAAATTCAGATACTACGGAAACAATAAAATAAAAGAGTATAGAAAAAGCACCAAATACCTTTATAGAACCAGCTTCAGCAACCTTCGTCCAACCTTCGAAAAAACTATTAGATGAAGTATTGAGGCTTATACTAAAACTATAGTTAGTCAGAGAAGTCAAATCACTAACCCACAAGGATAGTACCGAGAATAAAATGGGGGAGATTATCATCAATACCATAGCAAAGGAAAATGCGACTATTGGAATAAGTAATAGGGAGCGAAGATACTTTAAAACCTGAAGACCAATGAATTGTACTATAGATGAATATGAAATTGTGTGTTCGTGGGTTTCTGCCTGGTCGAGCATTAACTTAAATTATGAGGAGTTATTGATAAGTTGTCAAAAAATTCTATTTATTCCTGATATGTCAGTCAATTTGGTGACCCCGGCGGGATTCGAACCCGCGATCTCTGGGATGAAAACCCAGTATCCTAACCACTAGACGACGGGGCCACGTAATAAACCTTGAAAACCTAGCGATTTTACCATAAAATAAGCCATCTGCTCAAGTCAGAAAGGAGAAGGGGTTGGAAATTCTTCTAATCCTGGCAGCTTATTTGTGCGGATCTTTTTCAATCAGCCGCTTTGTTGTCAATAAAGTGAGTAAAGAAGACATCTTGGAGACAGATCAGGCCTGGACAGGAGCAACCAGAGTAAGTAGAAAAGTTGGCTTTATTTTAGCCTCGCTTGTAGCGGTTTTTGATGTCTCGAAAGCCTTCCTACCCACTTTTGTAGTGATATCACTTTGGCCTGATAAAGAATTGCTTCACATTCTAGTCGCGGTGTCCGTCAGTATCGGTCATTCGCGATCTATTTTCTTGGGCTTCAAGGGTGGTAAGGCGGTGTCAACAACTGCTGGTGGTTTTTTCGCTCTGGCAACTGCACAACCTTACCTGTGGATAGCGTTTGCCCCGACAATTACTGTTTTTGTCGCTGCCATACTGATCTCTAGAGGGTTCGTTTCACTTGGATCATTACTGGGTTCTCTGATTGGAGTCCTAACTATCCTCGTGTTGTTTTTGATGGGTCTGGTATCAACTTGGTATTTCGTTGGCCTTCTGGCAGAGGTTTCCTTGATTATAATCATGCACTCAGGAAACATCAAAAGGCTTATTGAAGGTAAAGAACATCGAACCAAACCAAAACTTTTATGGTAGTCGGGCAAACCAACCACTCGACTACCTTTTTTCAAGGCTAAAAATAAGTGCTTGACACAGTAAATGTCGATAATATAACCTATTGGCAAAGGAGTTACTGCTCAATCCGAAAAGCAGTTTGTAAATATAAAATGCCCGAAGACCAAAATACAAACCCAGCAACTAACCCGACTGAATCAAATCCAAATCCTACAACACCTAATCCTTCAGAAGTAACGACACCGGTTAGTAGTCCTGTTTCAACTAGTGTTCCCGAAACTCAAACAACACCAACTAATGCACCTGTTTCAGAACCTCCAGCTGGAGTTACGACTGCAAGTCCAAGTGTCATGGAGGCAGCTCCTCCACCACCTGCACCTGCGATTCCAGTCATGGAAACCCCTTCAGCAGAACCAGTCGCCGCACCAGTTAGCACACCTGCCGAACCCACCAGCAGTCCAGTTATGGAGTCTGCACCAATTGCTAATACAGAACCAGTTGTACCTAGTCAACCAATGGTAGAGTCGTCTTCTGAAGTTTCTTCTTCAACGATTCCTTCAACACCAGCTCCAACAGATAATTTAGCTACTACGACAACACCTGAGCCACCTTCAACGATTGAGAATAGTGCCGGTGGTGAGACAGGTCCAGCTTGGTTAAAACAAGATCCTTCGGTTGCACCAACTACCGAAACAGCTCCAACGACTACACCAGGATTGGAAAACGCCCCACCGCCTTGGCAAGCTCACACTGAAGGCACAGATCCAGTTGCACCAACGACTCCAATACCAACCGCTGAAGAGGACGAGCATCACGGTGGATTTCCAATTGTTATTTTTGTAATTTTGGTAGTAGCAATAATCGTAGCGATCGGGATATTTCTCTTTGCGAATAATGCGATTCCGGGGACATAATCACATTCATTTCCTCACTTCGTTCGAAAAAGTAATGCAATTCCTGGAACTTAATCAAACTTAAGCCCCGAAGTTTCTTTTTCTTCGTTCAAACTCTCTAATCGCTTTTTTTAATTCCTTCTCATCAAATTCTGGCCACAAAACATCAGTAAAATATAGCTCGCTGTAAGCTGCTTGCCAAAGCAAGAAGTTTGACAGTCTTTTCTGTCCTCCAGTTCGAATTATCAACTCAGGATCAGGGGTGGTTTTTGTGTAAAGGCTTTCGGAAAAAATCTTTTCGTTTAGATTTGCTTGATTAATTTTTTTGGCTGCTTGCAGAATTTCTTCTCGAGAACCGTAACTAATTGCAATATTTAATATTAAGGCTGTATTACTTTGCAAAGCTTTCTCGGTTGTTTCAAGGGTTTTGCGCACCGTAAAAGGCAGTTTTTCCACATTTCCAAAAAAATTTACTCTAACACCTTCTTTTTTTAAAATTGGGAGTTTGTTTATAAAACCATCCTTGATTAAAGAAAATAAATCCTTGAGTTCACTTTTTTGGCGCTCTTTGAGATTTTCGGTTGAAAGTGCGTAGACAGTTAGGTACTTTATCTCTTCTTTAATTGCACCTTTTACAGTCCTTTCAAGCGCTTCTACACCTTCCTTGTGACCTTCTTTAACAACAACACCTTTTGCTTTTGCCCAGCGACGATTTCCATCCATTATGATTGCTATGTGTCTAATACCACTTGTCATATCTCAGCAATTATGCCAGAAAATGTAACGTTTTCAACTCTTTACAAGAAAGTAAAAATCGTTTAACCTTGCTAGGATAAGGATCGAATCTATGCCTACTGCCGAAAAATCTGATCGCTCCTCTGGAGACAATACTCTATTTGAAATACAATCTCTACTCGACAAAGTCGAAGCCGCTACTATCCCACCTGATTTGAAAGAAACTTTAATTGAATCTCTTACCCGACTAAATCGAGCGATGAAGCATGGTGTTTACCAGCAGGAGTACGAGCAAACGGCTCACTACGTTGAATGGCTTCTTGGTATACCCTGGGCTGTTCGATCTGAAGATAATTTGGACCTACCTAAAGCAAAGGAGATCCTTGACCAAAGTCACTTTGGATTGGAAAAAATTAAATCCAGGATTTTAGAGTACTTAGCGGTACTTAAACTACATCAAACCGAAGATTCGGAGGGAATAATTCGAAGTTTTCGCTCCAATGTTATTTGCTTTGTTGGTTTACCTGGAACTGGAAAAACCTCATTCGCCGAATCTATCGCCAATGCACTAGGGCGGAGTTTTGGACGTATTGCGATGGGTGGTATGAGCAATCCAATGGTACTTCGAGGACAACCACGTTCCTACGCCGCTTCTGAGCCTGGTGCGATTGTTAAAACCATGATTCGGGCAGGAACCCGAAATCCAGTCATACTACTAGACGAAATTGACTCAATTGCTCGAGGGGCTGAAAGCGATATCATGGGTGTTCTTTTGGAACTTTTGGATCCTGAACAAAACAGTGCTTTTACTGACTACTATGTCAACTACCCAGTTGATTTATCTGAAGTATTATTTATTTGTTCTGCCAACCGGATGGGCAATATCACTCCAGCCGTAATGGATCGGTTGGAAATAGTTCTCATGCCACGCTACACTGATGAGGATAAAGTCAAAATTGCTCGCGACTACCTTTTACCGAGAGAGTTGGCAATTACCGCGGTTGACCCGGAAAAAGTTATTTTCGAAGATGATGTCTGGCCATTTCTAATTAAACCTTTTGGTTATGAGATCGACATTCGAAATATCCAACGAACAATTGATGGAGTTTTACGTAAAGTTGCCAGAAAGATTGTTGAGGGAAACGAAGGACAAGTCGTAATTAATTCACAGAATTATCGAGATTTCTTACCCGATTGGTAAATCGTTTTCAATATTAGAAGTAACTTGCAGGAATTTTATTCTTCTGAACATATTCGCTCTTACAATCCTTGCTACAAAAGAAGTATTTCTTACCTCTATAGTCTAGTTTTGGTGTTGAACTACGTACTTCTACACTTGCTCCGCAATTCGGATCTGCTTCGAGATTTTCGAAAGCTTTGATTCTGCCATCTTCCATCCACAAAACTCTATCAGCGATTTCCATCAATCTCTGATCATGACTAACTATAATCACAGTCTTCCCCATATTTTTGGCGACTGAACGAAGTAATCGCATCACTTCACGACCTCGTTGCGAATCAAGATTGGCAGTTGGCTCATCAGCCAAAATAAGTTTAGGATCGTTGACCAGAGCCCGGGCAATAGAAACTCGCTGTTTTTCTCCACCTGAAAGCTTTTCTGGAGTAAAACTAGCTCGATTTCCAAGATCAAATTCTTCTAATAAACCATCAACTTTTTTCCTTGCTAGGCTACGATTTATGCCAGAAAGACCTAATGGAATAAATACGTTCTCTGAAGTTGTTAGATTGGACAAAAGGTTAAATGCTTGAAAAACAAAACCAATTTTATTTCTTCTTAACCAAATCCTTTCTCGTTCTGGCAATGTTACAATATTTTGACCATCTATATAAACTGAACCTGATGTTGGTTTGAGTAAAGCTCCAGCAATGGTAATAAGTGTCGTCTTTCCACTTCCAGAGGGTCCCATGATCAATATTATTTCACCACCACTGGCTATAAGATCTACATGATCGACAGCCCGTACTTCAATATTCCCAACCCCGTAAACTTTGGAAAGCTTTTCAATTTTTAATACCTCAGGGTGTGTAAATTCCATATCTATCTAGTAGAATTAAAAACCAACGCTGGGTCAATCCGCACTATCCGTCGGACTGGAGTATAGCTTGAAATAACACTCATAAGTATTGAGACACCAAAAACCCAAGCTAAATCCTCAAGTAATGTAACTGTAACAAACACTGGGACATAAATCGGTATTAGCCAGAGGAAGAAATAGGTTGCAGCAACCCCAACTATATAACCAATCACACCAGAAACTAAAGATTGCTCAAATATTATTCTATAAATTTGCATATTTGAGGCACCTAATGCCTTTAACACTCCGAATTCTCTTGCTTTTTCCACAGTCGCGGTGTAGATCGTCAGCCCAATCACAGCTGTGCCTACTAAAATACTAATTATGACCAGTACAGAGATTATTGGGATAAACACTTCATTCAAAATACGTTTGTTTCTCTCAACAAATTCAGCTTTATCCATAGCTTCCAAACCGTCAATTTTGTTAACCTCATCAATCACTGATTGAATTTTGTCTTTTTGCGTTTTTACCAGCAAAAAGGTGGCTAAAGAATCCATCTTAAAAATTTCCTTAGCTTCCTCTTGATTGATAAACGAAAACTGGAAAACAAACATATTAGCCCCCTCGGCGATTCCAACTATTTTGAAAGGCCGATCAAAGATCTCAATGTACTCATTGATCGCCAACTTGTTAGTAGTCATTAAAACCTTATCCAAAACAATTTCATCTTTACCTGGTTCTGCTTTTCCTTTGATAATTTTGGTTGGACCAGCAATTTTCTTTTTTGTGTCATAACCAACTAGATAGGCATTTACATCTCTGTCTTTTATCTGGAACTGCAAAGGACGACCAATGAATCTGTTTACTTCGGTTACACCATCAATATTCTCAATCTGGCTTTTGATTTCTATTGGGATTATGGAAGCGCTGCTTGTGATATCTGAAGAACCGTTTTGTGTTACATAAATATCTGTGTCTATATCACGGATATATTGAGTAGAACGTATTTGCCAACCACGAAATAATGAGACAATTGTGAGAATAAGCATTACGCTGAAGGCAACTCCACCAATAGAGATTACAAAGCGAGTTTTTTCTCCGAAAAGATTCCTTAGGGCAATTGAAATCATGCTCTACTTAATGATGCCACAATTAACTTTTTAGATAAAGAGATTTATGCAAAGGAAGCAATTGTAAATATTGCCATAACTGTCAACGGGATTCCAGTAAAAAGCAGTAGCCCGATAACAATCAAAAGTTTTGATGCATCCTCGAAAGTATCTAATCGACGAAATTCATGACTGATCTTGCGAACATAATGATCCATTAGTTTAATTATCGACCTAATTGTGAAAAACTGTCAAGAATTAATTATATCCAACAATTCTTGATGAATATTACCATTGCTGGCAACGAAATCAGTACAGGAATTAGTCCATCCTTTACCAGAAAAATCTGTAAGTTTTCCGCCTGCCTCTTCGATCAACAACACCCCACCAAAACAATCCCAACCCTTGAGTCCAATCGAAATAAACCCCTCTAATCTGCCTGAGGCTACCCAAGCAAGTTCCAAAGCTGCGCTCCCAAGAACCCGCTGTGATTTTAAATTGTGATAAAACTTATTATAAATATCGAGTGTTTTCGCTTTACTCTCTCCGTCACGAGCTCTACCCATCGAAACAATTGAATCTTTTGTCGACTCAATATCAGAAACTGACATCTTTTCTCCATTCCAAGTTGCTCCTTTTCCTTTTTCTGCAGAATAGAGAGAATTTGTGATCGGATTATAAACAACTGAGATCACTGGAATATTATTTTGTAGCACTGCTATAGATGTAGAAAAAATTGGAATTCCGCGAGTAAAATTTAGCGTGCCGTCAAGGGGATCGATGACCCAAGTAAATTCACTTTCCTTACCAATTAAGCCGTTTTCTTCTGTAAGGATTTGATGCCCTGGATGATTTTCTTTGATCAAGTTGATAATTATTTCATCAGCTTCTGTATCAGCTTTAGTTACAAAGGATTTATCTTCCTTTTCTACTTTCTCAAGAATAGTTTCAAAATAGTATTCGAGTTTCTCTCCAGCGAGTTTTGCCGCTTTTATTGCTGTTTCGATCATTTTTAACTTTCCTTAATTTAATAGTAATTACCAATTACTGATGATTTTAAGTCCTCTTTGTCTTTTACCAAGTATTTTGTCTTGAAAAGTATACATTGATTCTTCGATTCTCTCAGCCAGACGGTCCACTTCATTTTTAACTTCCTCTAAATCATCATTAACTGCTCCAAAAGTCTGCAGGTAATATTTAAATTGCGGCTGAGTACCGGAAGGTCGAGTCAAAAGACGAATTTTCTCATCTTCCGAAAGAATAAAAGTAATCTCATCTCCTGTAACCCCAGCTTTGTAATTTTCAGGTTTTCTCTGTTCTTCATCTAGGCGATCAAAAATCTTGACGACTTTTAAACCTGCGATTTCCTTAGGCGGGTTTTCTCTCAAAGCTTTGTAAAATTTAACGATATCTTCGAAACCTTCTTTTCCCTCAACCTCTACCTGATACAATATATTGCGATAGTAACCGTATTTAGCATATATCTCGTTCAAGTATTGAGTGATTGTCTTGCCTTGATCTTTTAGAAACGACACTAATTCAGCTGCAGTTACAGCCCCAATCGCTCCATCTTTATCACGAATAAAGTCCCCCCGACAATAACCACAAGTATCCTCAAATGAAAAAATAAAGTTTTTTGAATTTTCCATTTTTTCAACCACCTGGCCAATCCATTTGTAACCAACCATCAAATCGTCAACAAAACTAATTCCAAAACTTTTTGCAATATCACTAGCAAGACTCGTTGAATTGTAAGTCTTTATGTACAGCAAATCCTTTGATAGTTTACCTTTATCTTCCATCAACGATAGTATAAAGTGAAGCATTGCACAGGCAATTTCATTTGAAGTTAGATAGGTTAATTTATTAGAACCAAGTTCTGTCTTGAAGGCAGCCCCAAATCGACAGCCATCTGGATCAGTACAAATAGCCAAATCAGCTCCTATGTCTTCTCCAAGTTTTGTTGTCGGTTCTAGAACCTCTTTGAATTCAGGGTTTATATAATCTCGAAAAGCGCCGGGAAAGTTTTCGTCCGGGTCTGCTTGCTCTGCCAAAACAGTCACATCAAACCCCTCAGCTTTTAATACGGGTAAAGCGTTGGTAGAGCCAGAGCTATGCAATGGGCTAAAAGCAATTTTAGCGGACCTAGTATCAACTAACGAAAGTTCTTTTATTTTTTCGAAATAAACACTGTCGATCTCACTACCAATTATTTTTACGAGTCCCTGCTGCTCCGCCTCTTCATAACTCAATTTTTTTATTTCAGCTACATCTAAAACTAACTGCATAAATTTTTGATCCAGTGGTGGGACTACCTGACCGCCATCTGTCCAAAAAAACTTAAAACCATTATCGGTTCGAGGGTTATGTGAGGCTGTAAGCTGCACCCCTGCAGTAGACTTCAAATGCCGCACTGTAAAAGAAACTTCTGGTGTAGACCGAATTCCATCAAAAAGAAATGTCTTAATTCCATTGGCTGCAAGAATACTGCAAGTTAGTTTGGCGAATTCACGAGAGTGTTTTCTGACTTCATGGCTTACCACAACTCCTCTGTCCTTTGCTTCTTGACCAAAATCTTCAATAAAGTTTGCCAATCCTTGAGCGGCTTCACCAATTGTTCTAAAGTTTATACGGTTTGGTCCTGCTCCAATTTTTCCTCTAATACCACCCGTTCCTATACGGATTCGAGTATAAAAGGCATCTTCAAGCTCAGGATAGTTTTTTTCAGTGATTAATTTATTTAACTCTTCTTTATACGCTATGAATTCTTCTTCGTTTAACCATTTTATTAAGTTTGAATATGATTCTGGGGAAAGTTTATTTTTTAGTTCTTCCATTAAAGAAAAGTATATCAAAAAAACCAGACAAAAAGAAAAAACCCACTTTGTTTGACTTAACAACAAAGTAGGTTGGTTTAATAATCTCTCCCTCTTCTATGACTCTGTTTCCTAAATCCCTAGTGTCGGTATCTCTCCTTCTGGATCCAAAATCGTCAAAACGAATGCAGTCGCGATCATGATGCAAACAAAACCGGTAAGCATTAGGCCTCCATTTCTATTTTGGGTTGTTTGTGGTTGAAAACACCAAAAAAAGAAAACAGCTCAGAACCAAGAGTTGTTTTCACGAAGTTTAGATTATATATAGATTTGCAACTTCAGTCAAGCCTATTCACGCTCAACTGCAATAGTACATTCAGTCACTAGAGCTGCAATTGCACCAACAGCTGCTAGTGGTGGGGCTAATAGAGCACCAACTACCCCAATAGTAAGCGGTAGTTCAATCAAGGTTTTTCCTTTTTTATCTTTGATGATTATTCGTCGGACATTACCTTCTTTGATTATTTCTTTTACTTTTTTGACGACATCCTCACCTTTAACACTAAACTCCTCTTGTTTTTTAGCCATTTCTTTCGACCCCCTTTCTAATTAAAGTAAGCTTCTTTGATTGCGCAAGTCGTAAAACTAGTTCATAACCACCAAAAAACACTCCAGTATAGAACAAGTCTCCGGCTACTGTGTTTCGAAAGAAAGGAATTGCCGCTACGAAACAAGCCACAAATCCTTCAACTGTTTTTGGATAAATCGTTCCGAAGGCCCATACCCCAAAATTGGTTGTAATAAAAAACAAAATTGAAGCTGTCAGAGAAGCTAGAATTATATTCTGAAAACTCTTGTGATTTCGAAGCCAAAAACCGATCAAACCAATAAGTATAAATGCCCCGTAAACAGTTAGTCTTGAAGTAATTCCGTCAAACCCAAGAAACAGATCAGAAATAAACATCGCGGCTATTGGAAGTGCAATCGCGTAGCGTTTCCCAAGATAAGCTCCACCAAAAAGTGCCATTGCGCCGATCGGGGCAAAATTTGGCGCGTGCGGAACCAGACGTAAAGTAGCAGCGATTAAGACAAATATTGCTGGGTTAGTTAATTTTTCGAGTATTTTTTGCATAATAATTTTGGAGCAGTATGGCTGAGAACTAGTATATCAATTCTCAGCCATACTGAACAACCCTAAGTCTTGCTAATAAGTATCGATTTCCCAAACCAAAGTATCACCATTTACAATGGTGTAACTTCCCGCTCCAACTTCACTGTCTTTGCCGTTGATTACCAATTTCCAAAATTCGTTCTTACTTTCCTCTGCAACGCGACCATTGATACTATTGATAAAAGCGTCTTTTCCCTCTCCGGTTTTCTCAATCGTTACTGCTTCTTCCGTAACTTCAAGAGCTGTTTTACCAATAGCGTTTTTAACTTCATAGCTTTTTTCCTGACCATCAAAATTGATCGTAACTTTGGTAATTTCTGTCTTTTCTTGTGTTGTGGAAGTATTAGATTCCGTATTCTCAGGTTTATTTTGGTTTATATAATAAAAACCTCCACCAAAAATAACCGCAATAGAAACTACAACTAAAAGAATGTTTTTTTGAATAAATTTCATAACTTTCTTAAGTAATATGACGCGTCAACGACATATTTTAACTCCTTTTAAATACTTAATAATTGGCAGAAAAACGAAAACCAACCGCTAAGGGTTGGTCGAATCAATGTTTCATCGGCACCTCCTTTGCTCGAAGGAATTCAAAGGTTGGGTTCTGGGTATACAGTAGCGGCACTCCCCTGGAATCTCACCAGGCTTCACCAAACATCCTTTGATCTAAATTTTTAAGACCCGCAAAGCGGGGTGCAAGATTTTCGAATTAAAGCACTTTCGAAAATCTTAAAGTGTTACTAATCTAATCCAACAACTTTAAATTGTCAACATTCACTATGTCCACAAGAGTAACATTTCTTACAACCCTCTTCATATACGAAACTAGCGACTCCACATTTTGGACAAATATCACGACGAGAAACAGTCTTACTGATCGGAGATCCAGCCGAAAGCTGCATTGTCACACCAGTTGATTCTTCAGATTTAACTTCTATTGTTTCTGATGCTGTTGATTCTTTAACCTCAGGTGCAGGTGTGTGACCGTTTCCATTGGTATAACCATTTGTTTTTGCACTACCATTAACCGCAACCTGACTATTACCGTTTGTAAGCTTTGCCTCTGTGATAGCTGGGTAAGTACTTACTTTACCAGCATAGTCTGCCAATACCTTGCTAACCGCATCCGCAAGAGAGTGAATACGATCTGCTCCAAAACCTCTCGAGGAACTCCCACCAATCCCTGATATTTGATTTACTATTTGCTGAACGACTTCACCTGGACTGTAATTTGATGGTATTCGTAATGCCAAAGAGATCAATCTTCCAATTGCCTCTGCATCAGCAGTGATATCAGTACCGGCTTTTCCGACATTGATAAACACTTCAAATGGATTGCCTGCCTCATCTTCGTTGATTGTTACAAATGCATGTCCAACTGGGGTCGCAATTCTTCTTGTAACCCCACGAAGATTGTCTGGTCGTTTGCGCAAATGCACCGGTACATTAGCAGCCACTGCTGCAGTTTCTTCCTTCTTCTCAGCTTTATCGTCCTTGTGAGAGAGAACGCCTTCACGACTTCCATCTCTCATGTATGTCACACCTTTACAACCTAGATCGTAAGCCTGCATATAGAGACGTCGCACTTCGTCAACTGTGTGGGCATTTGGTGCATTGACTGTTTTACTGATCGAACTATCAGTGTAATCCTGAATTAAACCTTGAACACTTACATGGTCTTCTGGCGTTAGATCGTTAGCACTAACAAAATATTCTGGTGCTTTTTCAACATTTGGGTTAGCTTCTTTCCAAGCTTGATAAAGTGGGTGATATATCGTGTGTTCTCCAGTTCGGTCCCGTCGAATCATAGCAAAATCATAGACCGGCTCTATTCCGGAAGAGACTCCTGAAATAAGTGATGTTGTTCCCGTTGGAGCTTGGGTCAACAGTACCGCATTACGAATACCGTTTTTAGCAATCAAATCGCGGACTTTACTCGGCAATTTCTTGATAAACCAACCTTGAAGGTATTTATCTTTATCAAAATTCGAAAAGGCCCCTCTCTCAGCTGCTAAAAGAGCTGATGCTTCATAAGAAGTATCTCTGATTGTTTTATAAATTTTCTCGATTGTTGATTGGGCTTCTGTACTACCGTAACGAAGTTTCATCTTTATCAGCGCATCGCCCAAACCCATGGTCCCCAATCCCGTACGTCTAATTCCCATTTGCTGTTCTTTATTTTCAGGGAAATAGTAACCTGTTGCATCGATCACGTTGTCCATCATACGAATCGCAGTTTGAACTTTTTCCTCAAGATCTTTATAGTCAAAATTGCCACTAGAGTCTACAAAAGCAGACAAATTAACTGCTCCAAGATTACAAACTGCCCAAGCTCCAAGTGGCTGCTCTCCACAAGGGTTGGTTGCGATCAGTTTCTCAAAGTACCAGGTGTTACTTCTTTTGTTACTTCTCTCGATAAAATGCAGTCCTGGTTCAGCACTTGTCCAGGCTGCGTTGCAAATCTTTTCCCATACTTGTGCGGCTTTGACAGTACGATAAACTACAACTTTTTTTCCTGCGGCTTTCCATTTATCAATATCACCGTCCCAAAGTTTGTCATATTCCGGATCAGTAATATCTGGGTAGTAGAGATCCCAATCACCGTTCTTCTTGACAGCGTCCATAAATGCATCGGTAACGCACACTGACAAATTAGCACCGTTGATTCTCGTTAAATCTTTTTTGACTTCAATAAACTCCTCAACATCTGGATGCCAATCGTTGAGCATCAGCATTAAAGCACCTCGACGACTACCACCTTGCTGAATCACATCATGAGTTGCAGTTGAATAAAGTTGAGCCCAGTTGACCGGTCCTGAGCTTGTTCCGTTAACTTTTTTGACCCTGGCCCCGCGAGGACGCAAGGAGGAAAGGTTGATACCAACCCCGCCAGAACGAGACATAATATCGACCATTAGTTTCAAGTTATCAATAATTCCATTACGTGAATCGTGTGGGGAAGGGATGACAAAACAATTATAAAAAGTTACTTCGTAAGGGGTACCAGCACCAGAAAGGACTCTACCTCCAGGAACATATTTAAAATCTTTAAGAGCAGAGTAAAATTTCTTAGTCCATTTCTCTTGATCTGTTGGGGTTTTTTCGACCTGTGCAAGTCCAGCTGCTACACGAGACCACATTTGCTCTGGATAAGCCTCTATAGCTTTGCCTTCAGCGTCTTTAAGGGAGTAACGATCACTAAACACTTTGAGCCTGATTCCTTCGAGTTGAGTCTGCTCAGAATCGTTGATCAAACTTTCAAGCCTTTTCTGTGTCTGTACAGAAAATACAAATTCCTTTCCTTGAGATTTTTTAGCTTTTGAACTCGAGCTTGCCATCGAGCAGGTCCTCCTTAAATACTAAAAATAATAATCAATTAACTTTAACTTACCTGACCCTTATTTTTTAATAAACTCTTGACTTCTTTTTCGAAAGTCTCTAGATCATCAAAAGATCGATAGACACTAGCAAAACGGATGTACGCGACTTCATCTAGTTTTTTGAGTTTATTCATCACAAATTCACCCATTATCTTTGAAGGTATCTCGATACTATCCCGTTTACGTAACTCTCTTTCTATTTCATCAACTGCTTTCTCAATTTGATCCATTGTTACGGGTCTTTTTTCAGTTGCTTTAAGCATTCCTGTCATTAGCTTTTTCTTGTCAAATTGCTCTCTTCTTCCGTCCTTCTTCATAACAATCATGTCAACCATATCAACCCGCTCATAAGTTGTGAATCTTTTTTCGCACTTCATACACTCTCTGCGGCGGCGAATAGAGCCTAAATCCTCAGAATCCCTTGAGTCTAGAACTGATGTATCGTAGTAATTACAATATGGACATTTCATATTTACAACTTTTATTGCTTCCAAAAATTGGCCGCAAAAAATCACGCTATTTTTCTAAACTAGCTTCCTGTCCTTAAGCTGGCTGAAATCTCAGAAATTAAAAAGAACTTATCCAATACTTTGTGCTTTGTTGTGAATGGGTCTCGGAACCACTTTTTTGGTGGTGTACGTTTCACGTGTGGAAAGTCAAAAGCACAATATATTGGGTATTAATTAAATGCTAACACCTAGATATTGACCCTGTCAATAGTCTAACAAGTGACACTAACGCTGTATATTTTGTGCGAAAATTATTTCTCTCTAGTCTTTTCCTCTTCGAGAAAATCCTCAACTTCAAGTGCTGCCATACAGCCCGAACCAGCTGCAGTCACTGCTTGTTGGTACTTCCAATCATGAACATCTCCAGCGGCAAAAACCCCTGGTACACTAGTTTTACTTTCTTCTTTAAGAACTATATAACCTGATTTATCCAACTCAATTTGTCCCTTTAGAAAAGCTGTATTTGGCTTGTGTCCAATAGCAACAAATAATCCACCGACATTTAAGGTTTTTTCTTCTTGAGTTTGGTTATTTTTGATTCTGACACCCTCAACTTTATTCTCTCCCAATACTTCAACTATTTCGCTATTCCAAATAAATTCGATTTTCTCGTTAGCAAATGCTCTGTCCTGCAAAGCCTTAAATGCTCTCAGCGAGTCTCGACGATGTACTACATAGACCTTTGTCGCAAATTTTGTCAAAAAGATTGCCTCGCGAAGCGCACTGTCTCCTCCGCCTACAACAACCAACTCAACTCCTTTGAAAAATGCACCGTCACAAACTGCACAAGCAGACACGCCTTTTCCTCGCAACCGTTGCTCCGACTCCAAACCTAACCAACTGGCCGAAGATCCGGTTGCCAAAATTAAAGTTTTCCCAAAATAAGAATCTTGCCCTATTTTTACTTCGAAAGGACGTTGCGTTAAATTAACTTCGGAAATATCACTGGCCACAAATTTTGCGCCCAATCTTTCTGCCTGTTTTCGAAATAATTCAACCAATTCAGGACCTTGTACTCCGTCGGGAAAACCAGGGTAATCTTCTACATCTGTAGTCCAAATCAACTGTCCTCCAGCCTCAACGCCAGAAACTACCAAAACCTTAAGGTTCGACCGAGCTGCATAAATCGCAGCTGTAAGACCGGCTGGTCCGGAACCGGCAATGATAACATCGTGAGTTTCTTTATTTTCCATGATTAATCAATACTAACATAGTTGAATAATTATTCAAATATATTCTTAGTTGTTTTCTGCTAATCGTTTCTTGAAATAGTCCACCCAAGGAATCTTTGAAACATCAACTCCATTTAAAGCTCCTAGGTAAAACGTAATCCAACTCGACAAAACTACACTTTCAAGGGTTTGAGCAAATTTGGTTGCTCCACGTAAAGTAATGCCCACATTTGCAATTTTTTGCTCAGAAAGAACTTCTTTGGTTACAACCACTCTCTTTTGAATTTTGTCACTGTAGAGATTTGAATCTAGAAAAACAAAAATGAGATTGTCTCTAATTTTTTCTGGTTTTTCCAAACCCTCCAGCAAGTGGTGGTTCAACTCTGGGATTACAAAATAGGCTGCTAGGTTTTTTGAGTTTTCATTTGCCTGATTAGCAAAAACATGAGCGTTTCCAGTTAAGTGCTCTGCTCCAACGATCAAAACTTGTTTATCGATCAGCTTTTCGGCAATTTGTTTTGCCTGATTCGTATTTTTAAAGGCTTCCAATACTAATCCTTTGGAAATCTCTTCAAGAAAATTTATCGCATTATTTATTTCATCTTGATCAATCTTCAAAAAACCGAGTTTAACCAAAAAAGCTAATGCACCGACAAAAGTGTAACCTAACCCTAAACGAGGTTGGTTTGATGGATTTGCTTGCGGTCTAAACACGTAGGCTGGGAATTTATTTTCTGCTAGAAAATTACCTAGGTCCTGACCTTCTGCAATTCCAATAATCTTTGCATTTCTTGCTTTTGCGTCTTCGGCAGCAGCTAAAACTTCTTCGGTACTGCCAGAGTA
Organism: Patescibacteria group bacterium; assembly: GCA_025449635.1. GTDB lineage: Bacteria > Patescibacteriota > Microgenomatia > Woykebacterales > RBG-16-39-9b > JANWIZ01. The sequence continues at coordinate 36,554 of JANWIZ010000016.1, read as the reverse complement.
GCTCAATAACAAAACTAGAGAATCTTGATTTACAAAAGCAGGAAGTTTGTAATGATTATTAATCACAAACGGAATGGTAAGACTATCTTTAAAAAGATTTCTTAATATATCAACTCCTAAAGTCGATCCTCCCATACCAGAAACTACAATATTTTTGGTATTTGAATATTCGGCTGGAATATCAATTTCACTAACATCTTTCCAGGCTTGTTTTACCTGATCAGGAAAGGCTTGTATTGACTCGGCAACTTTTCCTGGATCAAGATTTTCTAATTCTTGTGTGTTATCAAGATCTATCATGTATTTGTGTTATGTTCCACAACCGGCAAGAGGCTCTGGCGCGACCGGACTGTTCTTGTATAGTTTAATGAAATCTTCTATTTGGTTTTTGTCAAAAGTTTCCAGTTTTAACAATCTACTCCAAGCTGCAACTGCTATATTGCTATCATTCAAAGCTCTAGGAGAAACAACAATCTTTGTATTATTTTTGCCAATATCTTCAAGCTGGGACTTTAGCTCCAAGTTGCTTTTGTCCTTGTAAGTGATCCAAATACCCCCGTGTTCAAGGTTGTGAATCGCACCCTCATCAGCAACCTCGTTATCATAGGCCTTACATTCTAGCGGTCCAAAACCAGCAGCGTTGTAGTGTGGTCCTGATGTCGGTGGGTTGGAAGTATAACCTGAACCTTTGATTCCAAGATCAATATGCTGACGTCCGCTTTTTGGATCTACTGTAATGGAAGAGCCAATATCTTTGGTATTGCTTTGCTTCTGTCCTGAGAGAAGATAAAGCCCTCCAACTGCGGCCAAAATAGCACCTCCGATCAAAAGACTAATAAGAATTCGAACCTTTTGACTACCAATTCCCTGCTTTTGCTTTAACGCTTTTAGATATTCTTTTTTGTCTTTTTTGCTCATTTGAGCTAAATTTTCATTTTCCATAGCAACTATTTTAATCTATTTCCAAAATTCTGTTGATTTCCTTTTTATCAAAACCCAAAACTGATTCTTTTTTACCGTCTTCTTTTGTGAAAACTGTGAACGGAACTCCCATACCACCTTCAAGATTCATTAGCTCTTCAGCTGCTTTTATATCTTGATCGACTAAAATAGTTTCGTACTTTACTCCTCTTCCATCAAGATATTCTTTTTGCATTTTACAAAAGGGGCAGGTTTGCGTGCTATAAATTTTAACTTTAGTCATATTTTTTCTGCCTTAAAGTCAGGTTTACTCTCTCGTCGGTTTTTTATTTCCTCAAGTGTTAAAAGACCAGCTTGTGGTCCAATCTGTCCGACAACACTGGCGCTATTTATGCCTCCCCAGACCATCGCTTCAGCCAAATTTTCTCCATGAAACAAGGCTGAGCAAACTGCTGTTGCATAGGAATCGCCAGCACCAGTTGCCTCAACTCTTTCTCCAGGAAATTCTGGAAGTTTCCAATAGTCATTGCCATCAAAGCTATACGAACCTTCTCTACCGTCAGTGATAACAACAGTTTTCAAGCCAAGATCATCTCGAGTCTTTTTTAATAATTCTTTGATGTCCATCGCCGTATCTTCTGGAATTCCCAAAATTCTTTTGGCCTCTTCCACATTGACGAAAAACGCTTCTGTGACTGCCAATATTTCTGGGAAATTCTTAACCCCGGCTTTCATCTGATAAGTCCCTGGATTATAGCCCATCTTAGCCCCAGTTACTTTAACATAATTGGCTAAATCCTGAGAAAAAGTTCCGTTGGTAAAGCTAGAGGAAGCACTAGTGTAGTAGACCCATTTGGTTGGTTCCATTTTTGGCAATTCATACTTCCACTGTTGGTGGTAAACAAAAATACTTCGTTCTCCTTGAAACCGCAGTACAACAGAATAGTTTGACTCCATACCTTCGTTGACCTTGATGTAGCTTGGATCAACCTTTTCCTCAACCAACTTCTTTTTAATCCGAAAACCTGAATCATCCGCCCCAACATTCATATAGATTGCAGTTTTCATCCCGAGACGAGAAGAACCAACAGCGTTGTTAGCAGCATTTCCAGCAACCAAATTTTGCATTTCCTCGACAGCAATCTTGTCACCATACTTGATACAAAGCTCACAGATTTCCTTGTTGATCGTACATTGGACATGGGCGTCGTTAATCTTGATAAAAACATCGATTGTTGCGTCTCCCACTGAAATAATGTCGTACATTTAGACTTTTCCTCCTGATCCACAGAGATCAATCCAACGCAGGGCCTCTTTCTTTACCGCTTCGACAACTTGAGGGAAAAATTTATACGGAGCTAATTCTTTTCGTTCGGACAAAGCTTGCTCGAGTGATTTTCGGTACGCTAAGCGCAATTCTGTATTTACATTGACCTTGACCACCTCAGCAGATACAGCAGCACGAACCTGGTCTTCTGGGGTTCCGGAAGAGCCATGCATTGATAAAAATGTATTTGGTAGTGCTTGCTGAATTTTGTGAAGTAGTTCGATATCTAGTTTTGGTGTGTAACCAGCCGTAATACCATGAACATTACCAAAAAACGAAGCAAAAATATCGATCTTTGTTTCTTCTACAAATTTAGCGGCTTTTTCTGGAACGGTTTTTCCTTTTTCTATAATTGATGCGTCAATGCTACCTTCAGCGTGAAGCTCAGAACCCTCACCAGGGATTCGATCCATTTCTCCCTCAACTAGTTGTCCTTGATCATGGCACTCTGGAACGATTTTTTTCGCAATGGCAACATTTTCTTCGTAAGGAAGTTTGGAGCCATCAAAGTGGATCAGGTCAAAACCAGCTTCGATTCCTGGACGGGTATCTTCGTAAGTATATGCATGGTCAAGATTGATAATGATTGGAATTTTGTATTTATCAGCAAAATTTCGACACAGGCAGAAAATATTTTCCGCTTCCATCCACTTTGTCTCACCAGTAGCAGTTTCAATGATAACTGGGCTACGAGCTTCGACCGCAGCAGCCACAATTGCTTTGAGAACTTCCAAAGTTCCCGCGTTAAGGGCAGGAATCGCAAAACCCTCTTTTTTAGCTTTTTCTAACCAATCTCTGGCAGTCATTATTTACTAACCAAAAAAATAAATTATTACAAAGACTATTGTTAAACAATCTATTAAAACCCCTATTTTAAAATATTTTCCGTGATCGTACTTGTAGCTTACTATAAGTATCACAATTGCAGCCAATAGGTACATTATGAATCTTTCTATTCGATTGCAAGACTCTCCACTTGCATCAAAGCCACAATAACTACCTAGTAGAATCACGAATAGTAAGAATAAACAATTAATAATTAATAATCTAATTAAATTACCTTTTCTTGAAGTATTTTCAATTTTTTTGTTGCTCATTTTCTCCTAATTACATCCTGAACAGCTTTGTAAATTGCATCGGTACTCATACCGTATTTCTCATACAATTCATCTGTATTGCCGCTTTCACCGAACGTATCTTGAACGCCGATAAACTCCATCGGAACTGGGTAGTTTTTCACTAGTGCTTCGGCCACTGCTCCGCCCAAGCCTCCAGTGATTTGATGCTCTTCCACAGTCACGATCGCACCGGTTTCTTTGGCGGCTTTGGCTAGTGTCAGAGTATCGATCGGCTTGATCGTGTGATTATTGATAACTCTAACATTGATCCCTTTATCTTCCAATTGCTTAGCTGCAAGTAATGATTGGTAAACGAGTGGACCGCAAGCAACTATTGTTGCGTCATCGCCGTCTTTCAAAACTTGGGCCTTACCAACCTCAAAAGGAGCGTCGTCCGTTGTAATGATCGGGGTTTTTTCCCTTCCGAAACGAAAGTAAAACGGACCTTTGTGAGCTGCTGCTGCCAGTGTAGTTTTCTTAGCTTCGATCGCGTCACAGGGAACTTCAACGACAATGTTCGGTAACACACGAACGATAGCAATATCTTCAAGCGCTTGATGAGTCGCTCCGTCTGGTCCGACAGAGATACCTGTATGGGCTCCTGCAACCTTTACATTGGCTTCTGTGTAGCAAACACTGACTCGCAACTGATCCCAACTTCGTCCAGGAGAGAAAACCGCATAGCTGGAAACAAAAGGGATTTTCCCTCCCAAAGCCAGTCCAGCAGCAATTCCCATCATATTTTGTTCAGCGACTCCACACTCAATAAATCTTTCTGGAAACTTCTTACCAAACTCTTCGACTCTGGTAGATTCCGCCAAGTCAGCTGTCAGGACAACAATATCGTGATTTTTCTCACCAAGTTCCAGCAGCGCCTGACCATAACCATCTCTGGTCCCAGCCGTCTGCACATCTTTGTCAAAAAGTTTTGGATTAAGATTATTCATGTTCTCCGATAATCCTTCCCTTTAAACTCCTTAATTCTTTCAAAGCCAGTTTGGCTTCGTCAGGTTTTGGTGGTTTGCCGTGCCATTTGTAGTCAAACTCCATAAAATCGACACCTTTACCTGGAATCGTGTGGGCAATGATCATGACTGGCTTTTCGTAAATTGCTTTGGCCATGTTACAGGCATCAATAATTTCTTCGAAATTGTGACCGTCAACTTCGATCACATGCCAATTGAAAGCCTCATATTTATCTTTGATTGGCTCGAGTGGCATAATATTTTCGGTCATACCATCGATTTGAATATTATTTCGATCCATAATGGCAGTTATATTGTGCATTTTGTATTTACCAGCAAAAAGTACTGCTTCCCAAACCTGACCCTCATCATGCTCACCATCACTCATCAAACAATATATTTGATATTTCTGATGATTCATTTGGGCAGCCAACGCCATCCCAATCGCTTGCGAGAGACCCTGACCCAACGGTCCACCAGTATTTTCAATTCCAGGAAGAGAACCAAAGTGCGGGTGTCCTTGCAAGCGAGAATTAATTTTTCGAAGTGTTAAAAGTTCTTCCTTTGGAAAAAAACCAGCGTTGGCGAGTGTGACATACCAAACTGGAGCGATATGACCATTGGAAAGTACGAGTCGATCACGGTCTTTCCAAGTTGGGTTTTGTGGATCAATGTTTAAAATATGAAAATACAGCGCTGTGAAAACATCCGCCATTCCCAGCGGACCGGCGCTATGACCAGAACCTGCTTCGACTAAGGTTTTGATAATATCCTCACGAATGTCTAAAGCTATCTCAGCTAGCTTTTGTTCGGAGATTGGGTTTTTTGGCAGCTTTTCTTCCATTGGCAGTTATTAAAAAAACTATTCAACCTTTACAGTACCTGAATCGAGCGAAGATAAATGATTGTGATAGTTGTAAGTGCCTTTTTTCTCGACTCTAACACTTGTCTTTTCCCCAGAAGCGATTGAAAGAACAAACTGACCATCAGTTATTTCTTTATCTCCAGAATGACTAGGATGTGGGTTTACCCCTACTTGTAACTCGTCACTGCTCTCGTTTACCCAAGTAATTGTCCCGCCAGATTTTACAATTGCACTTTGAGGCGAAAACCCACTGTCTGAATAAATTATGGTGAGCTCACTGACGCTTTCAGTGCTATTTGAATCGCTAGAAGTACTACTGGATTGATTTTCAGTCGAAGTTTTATCACCATTATTATTGTTGCTTTGAATAACTAAAAATGTCCCAAGAGCCAAAACTGCTACAACAACAATTCCAATTATTAAATTCTTCATTTTTGTTTACCTCCTACTTAAATAATATTTATGCGTAAGTTTCTGGTATAACATCTGCCACTGATTCTTTCAAAACTCTTATTGAATTAGCCACCCTCTCGTTGTAAGAGTTTCCTTCTATCTTATCATTATCAAATACATAGCTTCCCGAAGCCAAAATATTCGCCCCAGCCTCTGCACATTTTCGTGCAATCCCCGGATCAATCCCACCATCAATCTCGATCAACAAATCAGGACGCATTGCTCGAAGTTTTCTAATTTTCTCTAAGACTCCAAAAACAAAATGCTGACCAGAGAAACCAGGATTTACTGCCAACAACAACGCCACGTCAATTTTATCAACAAAATGTTGTAGGTCGTCTACTGGTGTTTTTGGCTCAAGAGAAAAGCCAAAGGGAATAGCGTGGTTTTTCATGTGATAAACCAACTTGAGAGGGTCTCGGGCAGATTCCAATGGGAAAATAATTCGCTCAGGCTTGAGCTTCACAAAAGGATCTATCCAATTTTCAATATGCTCAACCATCAATTGAATTTCCAGCTTTAATGTGGTTCTAATTGAAGCGACAACCTCAGCATCAATTGTCTGATTACGAGCGTACTGGTTATCAACAATATCTATTTGTACCCAATCGGTCAAAGGCTCAACTGTCTTTATTTTCCGATGATAATCATCCCTTGTTTTACTGAGGATCGCGGGAACAATTTCAACCATAAAATTTCTACCCCTCAAGTTCTTGTATTTCTTTAATCCGTCTGGAGTGTCTTACCTCACCAGGAAACTCTTTATTTAACCAAGATTCTATGACCACCTGTGCTTCGGTTTCTGAGACAAAATGAGCTCCAATTGACAGCACATTAGCGTCGTTATGAACCCTTGAAAGATCAATAATCTCAGTATCTCCACCATAGTAAACTACAGCTCTGATTCCTTTAACTTTGTTTGCGACAATGGCTTCTCCTTGCCCACTGTAACCAAAAATTACCCCTTTTGAACTGCTATCCTCAGAAACTTTTTTTGCTGCAGGCAATATTAACTGTGGATAGTCATCTGTTGGGTCAAATTCGTTTGGTCCAACATCTTCCACCTCAAAACCTTTTTGTTCTAGAAAAACTTCAATTTTTTCTTTTAATTCAAACCCCGCATGGTCTGAAGCTAAATAAATTTTCATATTAAATTAAGACTTGTTTACAGTAGCAGCGTGAATAACCTGCTCTATTAATCTATTTGAATAGCCTAGTTCATTGTCATACCAAGCAAAAACTTTGACCATATCACCGTCAACGACCTGAGTCAGATCGAGATCAACAATTGAACTCTCAGTTCTGCCAACAATATCCGAAGATACTAATGGATCCATACTCACTGCCATTATTCCTTTGAGTGTAGTATTGGCAGCTTCTGCTAAGGAGTTGTTGACCTCTTCCTTAGTTGTTTTTCGCTTTAGTAAAAAGGTAATGTCGGAAATTGAACCGACTGGAGTCGGAACTCGAATCGATGCTCCGTCAAACAAACCCTTTAGTTCTGGTATTGCCTCAGTAGTAGCAATCGCTGCCCCAGTAGTAGTAGGAACAATATTGATTGCCGCTGCTCTAGCTCTACGCAAATCTTTATGAGGGCCATCTTGCAAAAGTTGGTCTTGGGTATAACTATGAACCGTCGTCATCATGGCTTTAACAACACCAAATTTCGCTTGCATCACTGCTACTACAGGGGAGATACAATTGGTTGTACAAGAAGCATTGTTAATGACTTTTGAACTTCCATCATCCTTATCAGCGTTTACCCCAATAAGGTATGTTCCAACTCCTTCACCTTTTGCTGGAGCGGAAATAATAACTCGCTTCGCCCCAGCTGTAATATGTTTACTCGCACCTTCTAGATCTGTAAATCTACCGGTTGACTCAATCACGATATCGACACCGAGTTGTCCCCAAGGAAGCGCTGCAGGATCTTTTTCAGCGTAAACCCTGTAAGGTTTCCCCTCTACTACAACACTTTGTTGATCGAAAGAAACGTTTTTCTGATAAATTCCGTAAGAACTGTCAAATTTTAATAGATGCGCAAGAGTTTTTGAATCAGTAAGATCATTAACCCCAACAATTTCAACACTATCTGCATGTTTATCAAGCGCGACCTTAAAAGCTTGTCGCCCGATTCGGCCAAAACCGTTAATTGCAATTTTTATCATTTTTTTAGCAGGCTCCTTTACTCTGATTATACATTAGTAATTGATTCTAAACATCACAGTTTTTCAAAGCATTTTCAACAAGATCAGGTAGTTTAGCGCTTAGAGAATAATAAACTACTTTTTGCTTTTTTGTGGCTGAAACCAACGATTCCTTTTTTAAAATACTTAATTGATGAGAAACCCCTGATATTTTTGATTTTAAAATATCGGAAATATCGTTTACGCATAAGTTGTTTTGTAATGCAAGGAGATAGAGTATTTTTAACCGCATATCTCCACTCAAAATTTCCGCTAATATCTTTGTTCTGCTAATTTCCTGTTTTTCTAAAATTTGTTGAAAATTATTAATTTTTCCTACTGTAAGAGAGGGGGTTAAGCAACGATAATCAGTTTTCTCAACAACTAGTTTGCGCATAATTAGGTTACCACTAATTAGTTGAATGTATATTCAAATATTAGCAGGGTAAAGTAGGGGAGTCAAATTATTAAAAATTTATTCCGCACAACCGCCAAAAGTATAGGCAAAGAGTTGGAAATCCTCATGAAGAGGGGATAGTTTAAGAATATGTTTTCCAAACTCCCCTTCTTTAATAAGGCTGTAAAGCCTTGGCTCTTCAACATCAATATAAGTAAGTCCTGAATCATCAAAAAGCACATCCGCTCCAGCAAAGCTTTTATTCAGTGGTTGACCGTCTCTTTGGATCAATACTCGGGTTTTTCTTCCACTAGCTGATTTCATAACGGCGTTGACTTCTAAAGCTTGATATAAAATCGCAATAAAATCAGTTGGCTCCTCAACATTTCGATGATGAACTAGGTATTCATTTTTCGAGACCCAATCTCCTTCCAAATAAATTTTTCCTTCTTCATAGTCCTCATTCGCAGGGGATTTATAAATGTGGATTTGATCTTGAACAAAGCCATCTTTATTACCGCTATTACCTCTCAAATACCCAGCATAAATCTCAGGGGTGGTTGGGTAACAAACTGCACCTTGAGTAATGTGTTGATGGGATTCTTCTTCAACGCTCGGTAAACTTTCTCCAGTAACTTCTTTCAACAATTTTTGAATTACAGCCTCAGTCTCTTTGTAAGAACCCTCACCGGCGTGATCCAGACGGATAATTCCTCTTGTGTCAATCAAATATTTCCTTGGCCAATATCGATTGGCAAAACTATGCCAAATTTTATAGTCGTTATCCATCACCACAGGATAATTAATACCCTCTTTCTTAATAAAACTCGAAACATTCTTAGACTCTTTTTCAAATTCAAACTCTGGAGTATGAACCCCAATAATTATTAAACCCATCGAAGAATATTTTTCGTGCCATTTCTTAAGATAAGGTAATGTTCGTAGGCAATTTACACAACTGTAAGTCCAAAAATCGATTAAGACAATCTTATTCTGCGAATTAAGTTCTGCAATTTTTAACTGATTAGAGTTGAACCAAGGACCGCTTATTTCAGGCAGCTCAGGAGCGTGCAACCCAACAGTATTGTCTGCTTTTTGAACCATAGTATCGTTTTCCATACCTTTTAAAGTATAGCTTACTAAGCTTATTCTGGGTAAATAGCTTTTGGAAGTAGTAAAGTTACCTTCAATATTCTTTCGATAGTTAAGAAATTCTGCCCACGATCAATTGCCTTTTCAGTTGCTGCCAGTAGTGCTTCATTATCACCTTCGTCCTTTCCATCAAAAGCTAAACTCAATTCTACTGGATGGGAGATGGTTTTATTATTTTTTGGAATTTCAATTTTTTGTTTTTTATTTATCTCGAAGATTTGGTATTCAATTTTTAAACTCATTTTTTCCTTTTGTCCGGTATTATTTTTTGCTACAACTTCAGCATCAATTTGCCATTTCTCCAGGTAAAAAGTTTTTTTATTTATTAGGAGTGTCAAAACTGGTTGCTTCAAACTATACCCACTGAGAGGATTTGCTCCATTCAATATTTTTTCTGAAACTGTAAATTTATACTGAAAGTAATTCTGATTTTTTATATTAACGATCTTAGATTCTCGAAGTTTTGAAAAAATATTCTCACCAACAACATCGTTTTGGAGTTTCTTTGCTTGCTCTGCAATATCAATTGCGATTTCTGCATCTTTTTTTATCTCAACTCCCAAACTTGCTTGAAACTTATCACGATCAATCTGATACCAATCTTGACCAAGTAAAGTTGGGTCAAAATCTTCAATCCCTAAGTTTCCCAAAGTTCTAAAGTAAAAATTTTCATTGCTTTCAACTGTTTGGAAATCAATTTCTCCTCTCAATTCTCCTGTTACTTGACCTTTTACATTTTGACTTGACTCACTTCCAAATTGAGCAGCTTTATTAACCTTGCCACTAAATACAAGACTAATCTGATCACGACTATTTCCCTTTAAAACTACTTTGCCTTCTGCTTTGTAAGAACTTAGTTTTTTGTCGGGATAAAGACTTCTTGTAACGATTTGCTTTGGCGTCTTTGGTATAAAAGGAATTGAGCCGACAAAATTGTCCAGGGCAAAAATGTATTGCTTTCCAACAAAGGGTGGGTAAAAGTTTGAATAGCTCAAGAGAAGTAGACCAGCAAAAAGCAAAGTTATTGAAATAAGAATGATTTTAATGAGACTTAGTTTTTGCTTAGTAGGAAAACTGTTTGATTTCTTTGACATTATCCTAACTAATTTACCTGAAAGAAAGTTTTTTTTAAATATGTAAATAATCAGAACTAACTAATAATAAGTTCCTTTGGTATACTGAAGCTGTCTTGAAAAAACTGCCTTTGCCAAAATTTGGAATCGTTCTTAAAACCCTCATAACTAGCCTTGGGATTGGGGTCATTTCTTTAATTATCATCTTTTACTTATTACCTCAAATAAGCAGTGAGATAAAAATTGCTGTTTTCGTTGGGGGGCTTTATTTGTTTGGTTTTCTTTTATTTAGTTATTCTCTATACCTTGGTTTCACTCTTTTTCTTGCTTTAAAGGTTCGGAATACACTGAATTTTTTAATTATTTCGGCAAAGTCAATTGCCTCTGGAAACTTAGAAATCGAGCTCAACCGTAACGCCCCTTCTGAACTTGGCGAAGCAATAACAGCCTTGGAAAATTTGCGGGTAAGTATGAGAGACCGTATCAACTTTGCTCAAGAAGAAAAAGATCGTGCAGAAGCAATTCTGTTTAATGTTGGGGAAGGGGTGTTTGCAATCAACTTAAGAGGAGAGATAATTATTTTCAACAAAATTGCCGAAAAACTAGTGGGGATCGGACGCGATCAAATCCTGGGGCAGAAATATGATCAAGTATTGCAATTTACTAATGAAAGAACCAAAGAAAGTTATGGTCAATTTATAAATGAAGTACTTCTTGAAGGTAAATCAGTTACTCTACCTACAGATACGATTCTTGTTACTGGCGGAAAGTCTGAAATTCCTGTGGCAGTCAATTCCTCTCCAATTAAAAATCAAAAAGGTATTATTGTTGGTGGAATAGTTGTCTTCCGAGATATAAGTCATGAAAAAGAAGTTGAAGAAATACGCACTGATTTGATCTCAATAGCTTCACATCAATTGCGAACCCCACTGTCTGAAATTAAGGGCCTAATCTCTCTACTCAACGACGGTATCGCTGGACAGATGAATAAAGGGCAAAAAGAATACCTAGATCTACTAACAATTGCTAATGAGCGAATGATAAACTTGGTTAACGATTTACTTAACATCTCGCGCCTAGAACAGGGTAGACTTCAACTTAATTTCCAAGTTGTTAGTTTAGAAGAATTAACTTCCGAGGTATTTAAAAGTTTACAGCTAAAATCCTCAGAAAACTCTCAAACTTTAACCTTATCCATCGATCCAAATTTGCCAAAGGTTACGGCAGATCCAGAGAAAACAAAGGAAATCATCAGCAATCTCATAGACAACGCCTTGAAATACACTTATAAGAACGGTAAAATTCAAGTGAGAGTGACTTCAACAACTGACGGGGTTTGGGTACTGGTAAAAGATAGCGGCGTAGGAATACCTAAAGACAAATATAAGGATCTTTTTAAAAAATTCTCTCGTGTTGAGAATCCTCTCAGCAATATGATCTCGGGAAGTGGTTTGGGACTTTATGCAGCCAAACAGCTAGTTGAGCGGCAAAGTGGAAAAATCTGGTTCGAATCAGTAGAAGGAAAGGGTAGCACTTTTGGCTTTGTTTTACCTGCTACAAAAATAAAATGACGAAACCAAAAATATTAATAGTCGATGACGAAGAAATTTTAAGAAGAATTTATTCTGACAGACTCACTTTCGAAGGTTTCGAGGTCGATTCTGCTTCTGATGGTGAAGAGGCTTTAAACAAAATCAAAGCTTCTGTGCCAAACCTGGTACTGCTAGATATCTTAATGCCAAAGCTAAACGGGCTTCAAGTTCTTGAACAGCTCAACGCAAACCCAGAACTCAAAAAAATCCCTGTGATAGTACTAAGCAACGTTGCGAACGATGAGAATATAAAAAAAGCTCTGTCTCTTGGAGCCAAGGATTATTTGCTCAAAACCAATTTTTCCCCTAACGAAATCATTAGCAAGATCAAAACCTTAATTGGGAACGATAGTGAAAAAGTTTATAGAATCTCTCCCCGAGATGGTTATGGAGATGTTATCAAACTTTCGCAAGACTTTTCTTTTATTAATTTTTACAAATGCCCAAGTTGCGGTGGGATGTTGGTTTTTGAACTAAAACCCGACCCAAACAATCCAGATTCACATCAGTTTATAACTTCAGTAGCCTGCGACGTTTGTAAGAAAAAGGTTTAGTTTCTTCCCCAACCAACTCTATTCCAAGCTCGTTCGTGAAGAAAATAAACCGCTGAAGCAATCACAAATTTTGCCAAAGCCAATTTACTTGAAAGCTCTATATCCTGGGTGAAAAAGTAGGCAATCAGAAAATCAAGAACTAAGACTACAAATCTCCATGATAAAGTTTTCACTATTGAACGAGACGTTTTTTCCATTTTACTTATCCTTAAGCACCAGCATTAAGTCGGCTACATTTGATTCTAATAAACCAGTATCAATACCTTCAGCAACTTTCTTAAAAAAACTAAACGAATCATTATTTTTCAAATACTCCGTTGGATCTAGTTTTTCCTCTTTAGACCGTTTTAAACTATAAGTATCACAAATAGCTCCAGCAAAGTCAGAATGATCATGACCATCTGTTCCAACACAAATAAGAATTTGATTATCTTTAATATTTTTTAAATTTGCTAAAATCATCTCCTGGCATCGACCCCCAACCCCATCTCCAGAAACCTCTATTGTAGTTTCTCCAGCTGCAATCAACACTTCCTTCTTCCGACACTCTTTAATTAACATCTCACCCACAGCATGAGCATTACCAGAAAGATTATTAGAATAAATTCTTGTAGAGTACCCTAGGGTTCTAGCCTTGTCCTCCATTGCTGCAGTAGCGACAGAATTGTCAACAATTAGATAATTATCCACTTTTTGGAAAAATTTTACTTCTTTTGGAGATTCTGTTAATTCAAGGTTATCCATAGCTACTTTTTCAGAAATATTATATTTTTCCAAAATTTTCTTGGCGTCGTCTATGGTCGTATGATCAATTACAGTTGGCCCAGAAGCAATAGTACTTAAATTGTTTCCTATCACATCTGAAAATATTAAAGTCAACATAGTCGCTGGGTACGCTCTTTGTGCCAATCTACCACCCTTCACTTCTGAAAGATGCTTACGCACAGTATTTAATTCAGTAATATCTGCTCCAGAATTCATTAACTCTTCAGCTATCATTGATTTCTCTTCATAAGTAATTTTGTAAGGAGCGGTCAGCATAGCAGAACCACCACCAGAAATTACTAGGATTATTAAATCATCAGAGTTTGCCTTATCGATCAATTCAAGGGCTTTTTTTGTTGCTACGATATTATTCAAGGAAGGTTTCGGATGGGTGCATTGAAACGTTTCTAACTTTGGTATAGACCCTGCTTTCAATGAAAGTATTACACCGTCCGTCAATCTATCACCTAAAGTTTCTGCAAGTTGCTCTGATGCCGCAAAAGAATCTTTTCCAAAGGCGACCATAAAAATGTGGCGAAATGTTTTGAGGTCGTATGCTTGTCCTTTTACAAAAAGGAAGTCACCTTTTATTTTTACTGATTGTTTAAGAACTTCTTTGGTATCGATTGCCGATAAACCTGCTTCAATTATACTTAAGGCTCTTTCACGAATTGGATTAATAGCAAGTAAATCTTTGTTTTTAATTATCATTGGCAGGATTTAATACTGGATTAATGATATCATAGCTTCATTGATTTGATTCATTCTTACCTTAACCAAAAGACCAATATTTTGGGAGATGTAAAGTAAAAGTTGTACCACGTCCAACAATACTATCGAACGTAATATCTCCATTCATTCTTAACAAAAGTTGCTTCGCGATATATAAACCAATTCCATATCCCTTTATTCTAACCTCACCGTCAGTATCATTTTCTGTATAAAATTTGTCGAAAATTCTCTTTTGCATTTCTGGAGGAATACCAACCCCAGTATCAGAAACAGAAACCAAAACCTGCTTTTCTGTTGTTTGGGTCGAGATTAGAATTTTTCCATACTCAGGGGTAAAGAAAATCGCGTTTTCAATAACAATATGCAGTATTTCTTCCAATCTCTCCTTATCTATCATTAAATAATTTTCCTGTGGAATATTAACGGTAACTTGTATCTCTTTTTCTAGTGCATCTTTTTTCAATTCTTTGACCACCAAATCAATAGAGTCCTTGAGATCAATCTTCTGAAGATAGAATCTTATTTTTCCTGTTTCAACTCGAGCTACTTCCAAAAGTAGGCTGATTATGTTTGCTAGTTTGTTACTAGTTGAAAAGCTCTTTTGTAATAAACCTTTTAATTCACCCTCAATTTTTTGTTTCTGATCTGTTGTCATAAGCTCAATATAACCTCGAATTGCAGTTATGGGGCTACGGAGTTCATGAGCGATGATGAATACAAATTCGTCTTTAAGTTTATCTAGTTGCTTGAGTTGTTCTAGTTCAAACTCCTCCTGACGTTTTAAGATCACGACAACTTCTGTTGCTAAAAATCTTCCAAGTGCGGTGACCATCCAAATACCAAATAAATTAAGGAAGAATAGACTAAAAGCATTAATAAACTCATCTTGACCTAAAAACCGATACAAATGAGATCCTAAGAGAAAAGAAGAAAAAACCGAGATTGTGATAGCAAGCTTAAGATTTATATTTGCTGCTGCATTTAAAACTGGTAAAAAGTATAGAAATGTAAAATAGCTGTAAGTCCCACCTGTAAATACTACTATCGCGTGGATCCCAGTTATATAAATTATTGTTTCGAGGAAAAACTTTGTCTCTTCGTCCAACTTAAACTTAATCATACGGTGCCATGAAAAAGCAAAAATAACCAGAAACAGAGAGGTCACATAAATTCCTACAAAGTTAAATTTTATTGGGGTATCGGCTAACGAACTGGGTATTGGGAATTGAATTATTATCAATCCTATTACTACAAAACTAACAACAAAGGCTTCTCTCAGCCTTCCTAACCTAAGAAATTTTTTTTTAACATCTTCCTTATTAATGTTTCCGATAGTGCCTTGTTGGACAGTTTTTGTACTATTTTCTTTCATTTTTTTGATTGAGAGGTAAAGTAAAGTAAAATGTTGTACCTTTACCAACTTGACTATCGAACCAGATCTTTCCACCTTGGCGCTCTATCAATTCTTTTGTTACAAACAAACCCAACCCGGTACCTTTTGGTTCTGTTGAGCTTCTATTCACCCGATAAAATTTTTCAAATAAATGGGCTTTGGCTTCATCTGGGATACCGTAACCAGAATCCTTTACTTCTATTTGAGCAAAATTCCCTACTTTTTTAAAAAGAACTATCACTGTCTTACCTGTTGGCGAATACTTCACTGCGTTGTCAATAAGATTCGCCAGAATTTCGTGCATTCGCGAAGAATCTGCCTTAACAATAATTGTTTCAACATTTGGTTCATAAATTAGTTTAATGTCTTTCTCAGTTGCTGTCATAGTGAAATCTGAGAGAGTTGAACCAATCAACTGGTTTAGATTTACTTCTTTTATATCTAGTCTCAAGCTTTGATTTTCTATACGAGAAAGATCTGATAAATCATTCACAAGTCCTGATAATCTTTGTGAATTTTCTCTTGTCTTATTGAGTAAATCCAAAAAATCAGGGGTCCATTGTTGGTTCTTGATTCTTAAAACATTTTCAAGATAGTTCTGAAGGGTAAGAATTGGTTGCTTAAGTTTGTTTGAAATAACAAATACAAACTCATTTTTAACAGTATCTATCTGTTTTGCGCTCTTTAGCTTTACCGAATCCTCTCTAGCTTCTGCCCTAATTTCTTCATCAAAAACTGATTTAGCGAACAAAGCAACTATGAGCAATGCCCATATATGAAGTGATGCTAAAATTAACCTCTGATTCAATGGTAAACCATTCTCAAAAAAAATAGCCTCGGCTATAAGCATCGTTGCGATTAGTAAAACGATTGAGAAATAATAGCGTATTTTTAACGAAACACCAGCACCTAAAACAACGAGATAGAAATAAAATATCGCGAAACTTTTTATACCTTGGGTAAAATGAACACCGACAAAAATAAAAAAAATAGTTGCACAATAATAAATTAATGTCTTAATTAAACCTGTATATTTTTTAGGGATTAGCCTAAACCAAATAAAACAAAAAACAAACACCACTCCAAATAGTACATATAAACCATTACGTTCAATTGGAAAATCAAATGGTAGAAAGCTTAAAAAAAATGCCCCGAACAAACCTAAATAGGTAAACAATTCGGAAATTCGTTCATAACGATGGAATTTTTCCTTTTCGGCGAGTGAACTAGGATCGATTTTGGCAGACAATAAACCCATTGCTTTTATGATAGCAACAATTAGGTTAATCTGAAAGCTTTTCAAGCTCAGAAATATTTGCGCTGATTCTCTTTAATACTTTATCTTTTCCAATAACTTCCAAAATATCAAAAAGTGGTGGTGTTTGGTTTGTGCCGCTTACACAAACACGAATCGTTTGAAAATAATTAGTCTTTGACCAACCTATTTGGTCTGGTTTGTTTTTGAGAATATCCTCAAGGTTCTTTTTACCCCAATTATTGTTCTCAATTCTTTTTGCTTCGAGAAGAAGGTCGTTTAGCTTATCGATTGTGTCATTCTTAGAATGCCCACTAACTACCTGAATTAACTCTACGTTTGGATTGAATTCCTCTTCGAAAAAATATGCAACAAATTTGTCAAACTCTGAAAGCTTTTTTAATCTTTCTTTAACTAGTGTAATTATTAACTCAACCTGATCTTTACTGTATTTAGTAAATCCTGATAAAAGTAGTTTTACTAATTCATGATCAGGTAGTGCACGAATATACTCTCCATTTAACCAATCCAGTTTCTGAACATCAAATACTGGCCCAACTGTTCCTATTCTGTCAAAAGTGAAATTATTAATCATCTCTTCAAGTGTAAATATTTCTTGATCGTGTGGCATCGACCAGCCCATTAAAGCTAAAAAGTTTACTAAAGCTTCAGGTAAATAACCCTCTCTTCGATAAAACTCAACTGCTACTGGGTTCTTACGCTTACTAATCTTTGATTTATCTTGATTACGAAGCAAAGGCAGGTGGGCAAAGTGAGGTAGCTTCCAGCCAAATGCTTGATATAGCAGAACGTGTTTTGGGGTGCTTGAAAGCCATTCCTCTGCACGAATAACATGACTAATCTCCATCAAATGGTCGTCAATTACTGAGGCTAAGTGATAAGTGGGAAAGCCATCAGACTTCATTAAAACTTGATCATCAATTAATTTATTTTCAAAAACTATTCTTCCTCTGATCAAATCTTCGACTTCTGTTTCTCCATCCAAAGCTACTGACAATCTAACAACTGCATTATTTGTTTTAATTGGCGGATCATAACGACATTTACGATCATAATGAGGGTTTTCTTTTCTTGATTGTTGTTCTTCACGTACTTTTAACAATCTTTGCTCGCTACAATCACAATAATAAGCTTTTCCCGCGGTTAATAATTTTTCAATATATTCTTTGTAAATTTCCAATCTTTCGGATTGTCGATAAGGACCAAAATTTCCTTTCTTTAAAGGACTCTCGTCAGTATCCAAATCCAACCAAGAAAGAGCTTCGTTTATCTCTTGTTCCGAACCTTCAACAAATCTAGTTCTGTCAGTATCTTCAATTCTTAAAATAAAATCTCCTTTGTTTTTCTTTGCGAAAACATAGTTAAAAAGAGCTGCATATGCAGTTCCGATGTGAGGACTACCGGTCGGGGACGGAGCTATTCTAGTTCTTATTTTACTCATTTGTATAAATTATACGTGTTGATTATAGGGGTTTAAAGCTCGTTTGCCAAATTAACTTGAATTATTTTTCTCTCAAAAGATATACTTAACTAAACCATGAATCTGTCCGAAATCTCATTTAATTTCAAATCAGCCATAAAATATCTCGGAATCGGACTTGTTGTCCTATTCATTCTTTGGTTATTGTGGTTGTTACTCGTTTTCCTCTTTGGGTTAATTAACCCGAAAAAAATCGGTCCAGATATTGCTTTTGGTAAATTACCAGTACCCTTCACGGCTAACTTTGTACCTAGCCCAAACTTATTTAGTTTAGAAACTCCAGGTGGTGTACTTCCTATTCCTCCTACAACCCTAAAAGTCTATAAAGTTCCGAATGTAGAAGGTAAGTTTACTTCGCTTGAAAATGCAAAAAAAATCGCCCGTAGTAACGGTTTGGATGCTGACCCTGATAAAATTTCTGAAAATGAGTGGCAGTTTACTTCTAATAAAGTTAGAGCGAGAAATTTAAAATACAATATAGTAACTGGAAACTTTGTTTTCACTTACGACTGGGTTTCTGATCCGTCTAGTTTAGTGGGTATCTTCAAAACAAACGACGCTGAAATCACTAAATTAGCGCGATCTTTTATAAAAGATTTTAACTCCTTAAAACCAGATCTTGTAAACGGTAAATCGAGAATCACTTTTTGGAAATTAGCTGGTAAGGATAAGAATCAGGTTAGTAGTTATTCTGATGCAAACGCTGTTTTGGTAGAAATATTTAGGGATAAGCTCGAGGATAAATACGAAGTTATTGAAGGAAACCCTGATAAATCTTCCATCAATGTTCTAATTTCTGCTGCACAAAAAACTGAAAAAAAGCTACTTGAGCTAAACTATACTTATTGGCACTATGATAAAGCAAAAATTGGAACTTACCCTCCAAAAACACCTCTGAAAGCACTCGACGATCTAAAAAAAGGCAATGGTTATGCTGTTATTGGTGGCTCTGAAGTCTTTGATTATGTTGAAATTGCGAAAATATCGCTTGCCTATCTCAATCCAATTACTGAAGTTCGTTATTTTCAACCAATTTATGTTTTTGAAGGTGATGGTTTAGTCAAAGGAGTAAGAAAAAGCTTCGTTGCTTACGTATCTGCAATTAGCTCCAACTATCAACAATAATATATTTTCAGAACAGAAAAATTGCCCAATAGTAATACTCGATCAATAAACTTACTCTTTATCTGATAATTGCTTTAATCCTAGGTCTTTTAATGTGTTCGAAGACACTTTATTTGGTGCTTCCATAACAGAAGTTTGACCACTAGAATTAATTGGAAAAGATACTACTTCGCGAATTGATTTTTCACCGCTCAAAACCGCTATTAACCGATCCAGACCTAGCGCTATCCCACCGTGTATTGGAGCCCCGAATTCATATGCCTCAAGAATATGTCCAAAGTTGTTTTCAATTTCGCTGTCAGAATAACCCATTATTTTAAAGGCTTGTCTTTGAATTCTAGGATCATGAATTCGAATACTTCCTGAAGCTAATTCAAAACCATTACATATCAGGTCGTATTGCAGAGATCCAATCTTGCCAATATTTTTTCCCGTTTCTAAATCTCCAACGTCAGTTTGCTTTGGGGCTGTGAAAGGGTTATGAGAAAAAGTCCAGCGCTTCTCTTCGTCAATATACTCGAATAGCGGAAAGTCTATTACAAAAGCAAAAGCAAGTTCGTTTTTATCCTCTTTATTTTTTCTAAAATCAAATTTATCTGACCCGTATTTTTCCAGTGCCTCAGTATAGCTAATTCTAGGAAACTTTTTTTCCGTTACTTTTTTTCCGAGTTTTTCAGAAATCTCCAACATCATAGTCTCAATTAACGAAAGGATAGCATCGCGATCAACAAAGGCAAGTTCTATATCAACCTGGGTATGCTCAAATTGACGATCCGCTCGCAAGTCTTCGTCACGAAATGCTCTAGGAAATTGATAGTACTTATCAATTCCAGATATCATTAATAACTGCTTATACTGCTGGGGCGACTGGGCAAGTGCGTAAAATTTACTCTTTTGCATTCTTGAAGGAACCAAAAAATCTCTTGCTCCTTCGGGAGTGGTCTTACTCAAATAAGGAGTTTCAACTTCGATAAAGTTTCTATCATTAAGAAAATTCCTTATTAAAATACTTGTTTCGTGACGTAACTTCAAATTATTCTGAAGCCTAGATCTACGTAAATCTAGATATCGGTAGCGTAGACGTACCCCCTCGTCAATTTCATAACCATCAGAGTCAATTGGGATCGGTAATTCCTTTGACTTTCCAATAATCTCCAGGTCGGAAATGTGCAGTTCGACTTTTCCAGTTACTAAATCCTCATTTATGTTTGCCTCAGGTCTTTGCTTTAGTACACCTTTCACTTTAACAACATCCTCAGAAGTCAACGTTTCCGCAATTTTATAACTATTTTCGTTTTTGGGGGTAGAAACAACTTGAAGTAAACCTGTTGAATCTCGTAAATCAAAGAAAATTATTTTTCCATGATCTCTTCTCGAATTGACCCAACCAAAGCATTCAACCTCTTCTTCTAAACTTTTAGGAAGATCCTTTATGTACGTTCTTTTCATAGCAGCAATTCTATTCTAACAGTATTCCTTTGTCTATATTGAAATTTGTTTTTTTATATCCTTAATCCGAGCCTCAATTGTTTTTCGGCTATTCCAAGTATTTTCCCTCAAATTATAAACTACATCTATGATTTCTCCTTTCGTAAAGTTTTGACTGCCAAAACCAAATCCAACTCCGGAAATAGTGTTACCGAAACTATCTTTCACAAAAAGGCGCAAATGTTGACTCTCCTTACCAATTCTCTTAACTTCTACTATTTCTAGTACTTTAGTTAAAAACACTGGTTCTGGATTTCCGATCCCAAAAGGTTCGAGTTGTTTAATTATTTTCAATAAATTTTGATCTATCTCATTTAATTTAAGTTCCCAATCGACTTTCAGTTTTGGTATAAAATCATCGTCAGAAATATCCTTTTTTGCGATATCCTCTAAATTTTCTCTAAACTTAGGAATATTTTTACCTTCGATCGAAAAACCAGCAGCCATTGGGTGGCCACCGTGAGAAACGAGAATTTTCTCTTGGGTACTAATCGCTTGAGTAATATTGAAATTTCCAATTGATCGTGCTGATCCTTTAAAAACTTTTTCTCCTTTGCCAATTACTGCTGTGGGTTTGTAAAAAGTCTCTACCAATCTCGAAGCAACCAAACCAACTACCCCTTCAGGATAATTTTCAGACTCCACAATTAAAAAACTTTTTTCCGAAAACTTCTTTTCAATTTGACTTTTTGCGTGATCAAAAACTCTTTTAGTTTGGTCTTGGCGATCTTTATTTATTTTGCTCAAATTAAGAGCTAGTTTTTCCGCCCGAACTTTATCCCTAGTTAAAAGTAACCTCAGTGAATCTAAGGCATTCTGCATTCTCCCCATAGCATTGAGTCTCGGCGAAATTGCAAAACCAACTTCATAAATTCCAATTCTCGAGCCTACCCCAGCTTCCTGATAGAGTGCTTGTAGACCTAACCTTTCTGTTTTTGATAAAAGCGATAACCCATTACTTACAATTATGCGATTATCGTTAGTTAAAGGAACCATATCCGCGACTGTTCCTAAACTAGCCAGTTCCAAATTTCTAAAAAACTGCTTATCAGAAGATTTGCCAAAATTTTCTAAAAGGTTTTCCGCCAGTCGAAACGCAACCCCACTACCCGATAAACTAGTTGTATGGATAAGTGCATAGGGTTTTGGCAAGCTTTCTTGAGGCTGATGATGATCTGTAATAATCAGATCAATGTTAATCTTCTTAGCTAATTTTGACTGTTCTATAGCAGTTACCCCACAATCGACACTGATAACCACTTTAGCTCCTTTTTTTGCCAAATGCTTCAGTGCTTCTGTATGTAACCCATAACCTTCTGAATGACGTGAAGGTATATAGGGCATAACTTCTCCTCCAAGAAAATTTATTGTTTCCCAAAGAATTGCACTACCTGTAATACCGTCAACATCATAGTCACCATAAATATATACTAATTCTTTGTTTTTGATGGCTCTTTTTATTCTTTCAGTTGCTTTTTCAATCTCAGGGAAAAGTTTTCTACTATCAGTCAGGTGGGTTAATAAAGGGTTAAGAAATTTTTCTCTATTTTGAATTTGACGATTATTAAGTAGTTGTTCTGTCAGATCCTCTGACGTTTTCGGGTACAGCACCCAACGCTTATCCATATCCGAAAGATTGTAGCATAAGAAAGGGGTTAGTCTTATTAAGTTTGTGTCCAAAGAGACTCTTTGAGATTCACTTTCTCCTCTTTAAAAAATACTTTTTCTTTTTTCAGTTTTTCAAATTGCTTTCGGTACCCTCCAAAAACATAACTAGGTGCCAAACTTCCATCGGCGTGGACGACTCTGTGGCAAGGATATGTTTTTGGGTCTTTATTTTGATGCAGGTAGGTACCAACCGCCCTTGGACCGGTATCGGCCAATCTAGCTATCATTCCATAAGTAGCAACTTTTCCTAAAGGTATTTCTGATATTATTTTATAAACGCGTTCTTTTGGGCTCATCATAATAATGATAGAATAAACCAACTTAAATGAGCAATATTGTTAAAATCATTGGGATTTCTAAACCATTACACAAATTAGTCGCACTTATTGCTTTATTAATTGTGACAGGGGCTTTGATAGAACTCATTCCTCCTATCCTTTCTAAATTTATTGTTGACAATATCGTCGCCCAACTTTCGGATAAAGGTGGTAGCCTTTCTGAACTGATTTTGCTTATTTTAGCTGGATTTTTGTTAAGCATTTTTGGTCAAATAACTACCTCAATCAGTGAACGTCTTGGAGATCATTTTGCAGGCAGGTTAAGTAAATTTTTAACTGAAAAATTTTATGATAAAGTTTTGACACTTCCACAGAGTTACTTTGATGGGGAACTTTCCGGAAGAATGATTAACCAGCTAAATCGAGCAATCTCTTCAATTTCAAACTTTATTAATGGGGCAACAAATTTTATTCTACCAACATTTTTACAAAGTATTTTTACCATTGTGGTTCTTGCCTATTTTAGTATTCCCATTGCTCTTTTTGTACTGATTTTATTTCCAATTTATCTTTCATTAAGCTATTACTCTACCAAACGTTGGGGGGAAGAAGAGGTTAAAAAAAACCAAATTGAGGATTTATCAAGAAGTCGTATCAATGAAGTTATTTCTAATATAAAGTTGGTCAAAAGTTTTAACAATGAGGTTAACGAATTTGGCTTTGTTTCGAAAAACTTAAGTAAAAGTAATGAGATTTACGCAAAACAAAGTTCGACTTTTCATAAATTTGATTTTGCCAGAAATCTTAGTTTATTGATTATCTTAGCTCTGGTTAATATCACGGTGTTTTACAGCACTTTTAATGGTTCGCTCTCAATTGGGGCAATGGTACTTATATTACAGCTGGTAAATCAAGCTCGAAGACCTCTGTTTGCAATGAGTTTCATTCTGACAAATATTCAAAAGGCAGAAAGTGGTTCGAAGGAATATTTTGAAATATTGGCATTGAAATCGACTGAGGACTACAAGCTAGAAATTCAAGAAAAACCTCTTACAGACACGAGTATCAAATTTGAAAATGTAACTTTTAGCTATGAAAAATCTGACCAAGTTATCGATAATATTTCCTTTACCCTTAAAAAAAGGGAAACTGTAGCTTTAGTTGGTCCTTCAGGGGCAGGTAAATCGACTTTGGTAAATCTGATTCTTAAATTTTATACTCCAACAATTGGAGATATTTTCCTTAATGATCAAAATTATACGAATTTGGATCATAAATTTATTCGAAATAATATCGCTTTAGTTTTCCAAGAAAACGAACTTTTTTCAACTAGCATTAGAGAAAATGTTGCTTACGGAAATCCAAATTCCACACAAGAGGCTGTTATTTTAGCACTAAAAAAAGCCAATGCCTATGATTTTGTGGAAAAACTCCCAAATGGAATTAATAGTGAAGTAGGAGAACGAGGGGTACGACTATCAGGAGGGCAAAAACAACGAATTCAAATAGCTCGTGCTATTCTTAAAGACTCCCCAATACTAATTCTTGATGAAGCAACAAGCAGTTTGGATGCAAAAAGTGAAAAGGAAGTCCAAGACGCACTGGAAACCCTATTAAAAAATCGATTAGTAATTATCATAGCTCATCGTTTTAGCACAATACAAAATGTCGATCGAATTTTAGTAATCTCTGATGGAAAGCTCGTCGAAAATGGTACCCCAGAGGAGTTAGCTAACAAACCCGGTATTTATTCTGATTTACTAAACTATCAAATTGAAGGGAACAAAAAATTACTGGAAAAGTTTGAGATTTACTAAACTTTCATTTTCCCACGAAAAAAGCGCCTTTTTTGGCGCTCGAATGATTATAGTATACCATAGGTGTAAATAATTTGCAATTTTTTTCGTTAATTATTCGTATTCCAATTTAGTTATAATAAGAGTATGGAAAAAATCAAAAAAACAGAATCTGAGTGGGAAGCTCAACTTTCACCTCAACTATTTCACATAGCAAGAGGAAAAGGTACAGAACCTCCTTTTTCCGGACAGTATCTAGATTTTCATGGTGAAGGTGTTTTTCTTTGTGCCGCGTGTGGACAGGAACTTTTTGATGCGGAAACGAAATTTTCTTCCGGTACTGGCTGGCCGAGTTTTTACCAACCCATATCAAAAATCGTTGTCGAGGAGAAGACAGATGAAAGTTTTGGGATGATAAGAACCGAGGTGACTTGCTCTAGATGTGGTTCTCACATTGGTCATGTTTTTGGAGATGGTCCTAAACCAACAGGACAGCGTTATTGTATAAATTCTTTATCTTTAAAACTTTCAGCTGGCAAGAATTAATTTTTCAGATATTTGCGAGCGAACTTATCAGCTTCGTATTCTTGTTTTTCGGTTTCCTGTCTGGTTTGTGGTTTGAAAAATGCATTACGATGCCCTAGGGCTACATGCCCCACTTCATGCAAAATTGTATAAAGTACCTGCTGCTTAGGTTCGAAAAAAAGCTCGTCACTAAGAAAAACTAGATGTCTTTGTCCCAAATCTTTACTATCTAAGGTAAAACCCCAAGCATCGTCAAAATTTGACACAAACCAAACACTTTTTGTTACTTCATCGGCAGTATCGGTTGGTAAAAAAGTTAATGCGGAAACCACTGCTTCTTGCATCTGTCTCTTTCCAATTAGTCTGTTTTCAAGTTTCTGCTCTATTTCCATCTTGGAATAACTCATTTCTTTTTTCCCCTTTTAGCAACCTCAAATGATTTTTCGACCCAGTTGTTTAATTCTGTGCTATCCTCAAGTACATCAACTGGTATTTCCCAATAATTCATTTTCTGTTCTTTTCCATTTTTCATTTGATAAACAAACTGCGTTGAGTTTTTCTTCTCAAAGTCTCTCTTGTTTGACTCATCAACCTTAAAATACAGCTGACCGTCAGCAATCAAAGCAAAAAACAAACCATTTTTGTATATTCCCCAACCGCCAAACATTGCTCTTGAAGTAATGCCTTCAAAATCTTGCAAAACTTCATTCATTATATACGCATGGAAACCTTCATCTTTCTTCATACTCATTCAATTTCCCCTTTAATTCTCTTAGTGCGTCCTTCCCTACCCACTTTGCCGATTTTGAATCCATGCTCAGTAGTTCCTCGGCTAAGTCGATTGCTTTGTGCAATAGTTTATTGTTTCTCTTACCTATTTGTCTTAACGCCCAATTTACACTCTTTCGAACAAAATTTCTATCGTCAGTTGCATATTTCTTTATCAAAGGTAGAAACTTTTCAAAATCACTATTACTTGCAGACTTATGATGAACAGCTAATCCAGCCAATAAAGAAAAGGCTGCTCTTCGAGTAAATTCCTTTTCTTCTTGAACCCATTGCTTAACCTTATTAAAGGCAAAAGGTGTCTTATCAATCAAATTCAAGCAAAATCCATCACAAATATCCCAACTCTCAATATCTCTTACCCAAGCGTCTGCTTGCTTTTCTGTTACTAATTCTGGCACATCAATAATAGTCGCGAGCATTCTAGCTTCGTGAATCCCACTTTCCCAAAGCTCAAGGGCAATACTATGAATAGCTTTCTTGCTTTCAACCTCACTTCTTATCTCTTTTCTTATGTCTCTCAAAACCTTAACACTAACACCCAACGTATTATTTGAAGAAATACCAAAACGAGCCATTCCCTCAACATTTTGCTTATTCTCTAGTTTTTTTAGCCTTACAATAATTTCTTTTGTATCCATATTTTATTTGGATTATATCAAATAAACTTGCAATAACCGTCTTTTTGTTTACGGGCCGAAAATAAAAAATGCCGGCCCTTGAAAGTCAAAGGTCGGCTGTTTGGTGCAGTTGCTCTCGTGTCGATAACATCAGTCTTTGGTGAGCGGAAGACCTAACCTGACTAGATTTCGATCTCGTCGTTATCAGCGAGGGCGCGAATTAATCCCTTATAGCCAATGCTATCGGCGACAGCCTTTGCTTCTTCTAGGACTTCATCGACCGCCTCGTCCGTAGCGAAAGGATCGTGGTGAGTCAGCCCAAGAAACCCACAGGTCCCAGCCGCAGCAGCGATCCGAACACAATAGTCAGGTGTAGAGTGTCCGAAACCCACTGTGTGCTCGTCGTACAGATGTCGGGAATACTGAGAGTCCATTACCAGAACGTCAGTTCCCTTCAAATGACGACGCATATCCTGTGAGATACCGTCAGTATTTTCGTGGTCAGTCATGAACACGAAAACCTTTCCGGTCGGCCGTTCCTCGAACCGATAAGAGATGGACCGATCGGGGTGGTTGCCGCGAATCATGCGGATTACCAAACACTCCTCGACCGGGTATTTCCCTTGTCGGATCTGGAGCTGAGCTGGTTCGTTCTTCTCGGCATTTGCGAGTTCGTCCACGTTGAGAAGCTTGAACCCACCTTCTGGGTGCACGACAATCGCCTGGGCTTCCGGAAACCGGATTGGCTTTTGGCGAAAGTGGTGTCTAACCCGGGCGAAATGCACCGGGAAAAGGGGTGGTTGCATCAAGGCCTCATAGACCTTGAATGGTGTGTAACCGTGTTCTTCTGGCCCATACAAGTAGAACGTGAAGTCCTCCTTGAACATCGGCGGGCAGAGCAAAAGCCCCTGGGTATGGTCGTGATGCCAGTGTGAAAAGAGTACATGTGCCCATTTCACACCTTCAGTCAACGCCTTTTTCCCAAGCAGATCTATGCCAGTGCCTGCATCGACCGCAAGAATCGTTTCCGGTGGGAGATACTCGGACATGATCTGAACGCAAGTTGTGCGTCCACCATACCGAGCAAACTCATTACCAGCTGCGGGCATCGAGCCACGCGTTCCCCAAAACTTAACTCTCATTGCTGGTCTTTCCCTTTCTATCTTTCTCTCCCCAACCGAGAGGTTATCAGTTCGAGAATTGCACCAATTTAGATTTTACTCGTAATTTTTTGGAAAATCAATATACTATGGGTTGCTTGTTTGCTTACTTACCAGCTGCCTCCACCACCTCCACCAAAACCACCGCCTGAGGAACCTCCTCCACCAGAGCCACTACTGCTTGGGCTGGAGGCAATTGTATTGGAAAAAGAATTTGAAAAACTTGCCATACTAGCACCAAAAACTGCTGCATTGAAAGTGTGATTACCAGAATACCAAGTCGGCTTTTCCGGCTCTATACCTATCTCCTTGAAGGCTTTAGCAAATTTTTCAGTTACTCCAAAGACAATTGCATAAGGCAAAACTTCATTAAACAAATTTCTTTTTTCAAAAAATTGCTGACGGTATTTTTCGGCTCGCTCAACAAACATTTTGTAACCCTTTGCTCGAACATAAATCGCTCTACCTTGGGCCGTTTTTCTTGGCATTGACCTAGAAACAACCATTGCAAATAAACTAACTACAACAAGTCCTGCTCCAAAACTTACAATATAAGAATTGATTTGCAAAAAGCCAAACCAAACCAAAACTCCGCCAGTAACACTTATCGCAATTCCAATGAAAAAATATTTTAATCTCACTAAAGCAGGGCTCTCGGCAAAAAATTTCTTGTTAACTAAATTTGAATAAATCCTGTCTTTGATTCCGTTTACTGAAGTGTAAAATTTGTTCCTTAAGTCTGAGAGTTTCACAGTAGCGTTTTTTTCAAAAACTTTATCCAATAACTCTTTTTCATAATTCAGAAGTATAGACTGATCCTTATCTAACTGATGAAACACATAATCAACACTACCAAAAAGCCATTTTTTAGGTTTTTCAGCTATTGTTAGATAACCACGATTTGCAAGATCCACAATTGTAGCTGTAATTTCAATATTACTAACATTCTCATCTAGCAATGCTCCTATTTCCCCTGGACGCAAATTTTCCGGTGGGGTAAATTCGACAACTACTGTTTCGTAACCACCTACTGGCTTAACCTCATGTTTGGTTTGTGCGTCATTAAGAAATCTAGATCGAAACCAAAAATCTCTTCCTTTATGTAACCATAAAGTAATTACTAGAACCAATCCAAGTAAAACTGTGCTTAAGAAAACCCCAACACTCGCAAGAGAGAATAAATCGTCTGTTATTTCCTTCGGTTTGTTACCTTGAAGTATGGGAACTAAATCTTTTGTGTAACCAATCGCAAGAGTAACACCTTCACCAATATTCAACCTTCGGGTAGTGGCAAAATTAGCTAAAATAGGACTATCAACTGTAAACGCACAGGGTTCTGCAGATCCTACAATTCCTTGAT
This sequence comes from Patescibacteria group bacterium, assembly GCA_025449635.1. Lineage (GTDB taxonomy): Bacteria > Patescibacteriota > Microgenomatia > Woykebacterales > RBG-16-39-9b > JANWIZ01. The sequence goes on along the minus strand of JANWIZ010000016.1, from coordinate 7,499 downwards.
AGCACTTAGTTTGATTAATACCGTTTTTTGGTAAAACAACCGTCGCTGAAGCTTTTTCAATTACCACACCCCAATAATTACCTGTTACATTCCAATATAGTTCATCAAAATTTTCAAAACTTTTTAGCACCCCTATAGCTTCATAACTTATTTTATAGTCGTGACGACCAGTTATCGTTACATTTTCTTCCCCAATTTTTATACGTATATAACCATTTAAAAAAGAGGTTTCATATTTTTCTGATTTATCTTCACGCAGAACAGTTAATACTTTTATTTCTGTATATTTATTAGAACCGTCCTGATTTTTGTAAATATATGGGATATCTCTAAAAATACCGTGTTTACTCACATCTGAAAAATCAACACTAATAGTTTCGGTAACGCTAACAACTCCGGTTTCATTAAGAATGATGTTTGATTGAAAATTTTCTATTTTCCAGTTTTCTGAAGCGTTTACCTGACTTGGAACTAAAAAGGTCAAAACACATATTAATAAAAGGAAAACTTTTTTCATTTATTTAATTTTAACATTGAGAATGGGTTGAAGACTATTTTTTTCTTTCGGACCATTTTTGCCACACGACCAATAATGGTGCTGCATTAAAGATAGAAGAATAGGTTCCTGAAATTATACCAATCAAAAGCGCAACTACAAACCATTTGATTGAAGTACCTCCGAATAATAGTAAAGCTAATAGTACTAGAACCACAGTCAAAGATGTATTTAAAGATCGTCCTAGTGTTTGCATTATTGAATGTGAAACAGTTTCTTCAAAGGTTTTAAATGAAGCTTTGTTTAAGTTTTCTCTTATTCGGTCAAAAACTACAATCGTGTCATGAACCGAAAATCCAATCACCGTGAGAACTGCAGTAACAAATAAGCTGTCGATCTCGACTGCGAAGAAATGACCTAACAGTGAAAACACACCTAAAAGAAGTAACACATCATGTAGCAGGGCGATTATTGCACAAATACCAAAACGTAAACTGGAAGCGGGTTTAGGAACTGAACGAAAAGCCCAAGAAATGTAAATAACGATCATTACTGTTGCCGCAATTAAAGCAAAAACCGCATTTTGCAGAAGCTCTCTTCCAATAGTCGGTCCAATCGTCTCCTTACTAACCTCTTGTGTTGAAGGGTATTTTTCCTTTAATTTGCTTACTAAATTCTTTTCTTCCTCATCTGAAAGCGGGTGTGATCTCAAAAGGTATGTATTTTCACCAGTCGTTTGAATTGAAACTATCTCTACTTTTGCACTCTTACCTATCTCAACTATCTGGTTCTTATCCACCTCCTTAGCAAATTTTATTTCAACTAAACTACCTCCTGTAAAATCGACACCAAAATTTAGTCCAAAAAGAAAAAGTGATATCAAACCTGGTACTATTATTAAAACTGATATTAAAAAGTACCAATTCCTATTTTCAATAATTCTTAGCATTTTTGTATTTTAATTACTCTTTAAGTGCTCTTATATCCTCTAATAATTTGGTTTCGATTTCAAAAATAGCCTTTTCTACAACTTTTTCAATATTCTCAATTTTTTCATATAAAAAATTTAGGGAATCTTCCTTTGAATCAGTTAAAACTTTATCTATAAATATTTTTTTGTCTTCTTCTATAAGTTCGTCCAAAAACTTATTCAATAGTTTTTGATGATAGATCAGAGTCGCAATTTCTGTCAATTTATTTTTCTCCTCCTGATCCAAAGAAAGGCCCTCTATATCCATCAAAACTCTTGGGTTTGTAACAAAATGTTTTACTAAAATACTCATTTTTTTTAAAGTGGTCCTAACTTAATACTTCCACCAGCATCATCAACAAAAAACATTAATACTTTGGATTTTCGATTTCCTTGATACATTCCAAGCTGATCCATCAATTCTGGCGAACCGCCAAAGCTTTTTCCGGTCCATCTTGCCGGACCACTGTCGGCGATAACCCCAACAACTGCTCTGCCGTTTTTAGTGTTTATAACAATCATTTTCCTGTGCTTATACCACTCTCTCATATTTCTATTTTTACCCCAACCATCGAAAGCAAAAGTCTGAACAACTACATAATATTTTTCCTTTTCAATCGCGTCTGGTGTGAGACTGTGTTTATCTTTAGCAAAATAACCAAACGCTCCTCGATTCCTTGTCATCCCACTTTTCAAATAACGACTTACTCCACTCCCAGAAAGAAAATGGTCTTCCATCTTTTCTCCTGGGTATCTAGGTAAATGCTGCTCTAGGCCAATCTTCCCATAATTTGTATTCAATCTATTTCCAGCTAAACCCGCCTTTACATTAATACCGCTTACTTGGGAAACCGATTGAGCAACTTTATCTGCCTCTGCATCCGTCAGCTGGTTTTTATTTCTCGGTAATGTTTCTTGAAGCATTTTTAAAAGGTTTTGCTCCTGTGCTTGCCGAGCTTTTATCTCTCCAACTATATGATTAACACTCAGATTACTAGTTGTTACCTGTCTTTCTTCAACCTTCGCTGTTACACCACTCGAGAGTAATACAAACCCTGCTGCCAACCCTGTCAAAGCACCTCTTGACCCTGTTTTAACAACCTCATCTAAATTTATTCCCTTTTTAGAAAACCATTTGAGTGTGTCTTTGTGCTTATCTTCAAGCTCAGAGATTAACTCTTGACTATGTTGCTCCAAAGTTTTTTTTAGCAGTTTAAAAGTGCTTTTGGGCCGTCTTTTGAAAAAAGTTTTCCTTAGTCTCATTCTTTATAGACAAATCTAAGAAAGGTTCTTGTAACAGTAATGGCAGTAAACATAGACACTCCAATACCAACTGCTAAAGTAATTGCAAAACCCCTGACTTGTCCAGTTCCAAAAATAAACAAAATAAATGTCGTTATTAAAGACGAAACGTTGGAATCTCGAATCGAATTCCAAGCTCTGCTAAAACCAATCTCTATGGCTTGTTTTCTCAGTCTTCCTGCCCTAAGCTCTTCCTTCATCCTTTCAAAAATTAAAACATTGGCATCTACCGCCATTCCGATCGAGAGAATAAAACCGGCAATACCAGCCAAAGTCAGCGTTATCGGAATTGTCTTAAAAAGTGCAATCGAAACTAATGTATAAACAATCAGTGCTAAGTTAGCAAGCATTCCTGGCAAGCCGTAAAAGAAAACCATAAACACCCCAATAACGAATAAGCCTACCATACCTGCAAGCAAACTTTGCTGTACGGACTCTTGACCCAAAGTTGCTCCAACAGTTCTTTCGGAAACAATATCGATTTTTTTCACTGGAAGTGCACCGGCTTTAAGACTCGTTGCCAGACTCTTAGCGTACTCAATACTAGTATTTTCACCTAGTGTAATTTGCCCCTTGCTTCCAATCTCCGATTGGACAATTGGAGCGCTTAGAAGCGTATCATCAAGAAAAATAGCCAATGGCTTTTGCAATAAACGTTTTGTGAGTTGCTTAAATTTATCTGCGCTCTCATCTTTTATTTCAAAGTTTACAACAGTTGCAGAAGGGCCTTGGCTCGACTGACTATCAGAAAACCCGGCATCTGCGCTCTTTAAATCTTTTCCGGAAATACCCGTAGGTTTAGTATTTTCTATTGTCAGTGCTTGTGCAGCTGGGTCAACAGCTTCCCTAAACTCCAATTTTGCAGTTTGACCTACCAATTGTTTTGCTTGATCGACATCTTTAATTCCAGGAAGCTGGATTATTATTCTATACTCTCCACTCGCTTTTGCGGTTTGAACAACCGGTTCCGAAACTCCATAAAGATTTACCCTTCGTTCCAAAACTTGCTTTACGGAATCAAGCGCTTGATCTCGATCTTTTTCAGCAATTCCTGTCATATCCGCCCTCAGAGTAAGATCCGTACCTCCTTGCAAATCCAACCCAAGCTTCAAATCCAAATCGCGTTTGATTGGTATTCCAAAAATACTTGTATCCAACTTTGGACCTGCAAGTACAGTATCGATTTTGATTGGCCCTAAATTAAATTTTACAGGCACTCTTGGCCAATCAACTATCAGAGCTAGACAAGTCACTATTAAAATAAAGAACAACCCAAATCTCTTTTTTAACATTATTTAATTAAAACAAAGAATACTAAAATTGACTATTGTAAACAAGGTCTGTTGGACAAGACTTAATGAATAATTTCTTCTTCATCTCCAATCAGCATTATTCGAGTTTTTTCCAAAATTCCAACTACAAATGGGTCTTTTCTTCTTTTTCGAAAGTTAAATTCATCTTCCGTCATTACAGTATAATTTATTTCCCTACCAATTTCTTCTTCAGAACGTTTCACCAATTGTGCTAATTGTGGAATCACTACATTACCAACAACTAGCAGATCAACATCACTTACCCCCACAGGTCTTCGACGAACATAACCACCTGAAATTACCGCGTACTTGATTTTACCTAACTTTCCCCTCTCTTTTATAATATCCCCACCTAAACCAGTGGATTTGGCAACAAGCCTGGAAAGCTCGTCAAAGTATATATACTCTTTTTTAAATCCGTAAAACCTTCTATTAGCCCTGTTTTCGCTCGATAGCATTCCAACTTTTTCCATTCTTGCCAACTCAGCCCTAACGGCATTAATCTGCTCACTTACCATTCTTACTAGTTCACGCACATAAAATATTTTTCCTGGGTTGGTAAGAAAAACCGTTAGCAATTTTACACGTGTTTTTGAAATAAATAGATCTTTAAGCATAGTTACCTCCTTTATGAATGAGTAAATTTTGATCCAGGAGGAATAATTTCTACCCAGATTTTACCACGATTCAATTTTATTTCCTCACCAGCTCTATCATAAAACAAAGTTCTTGCAGTTCTACTATCTTTTTTCCAACTTCCTTCAATAAATGTTCCGTTCTCAAAAACCGCAACAGAATTTGAACCAACTGTTGTCATTTTCAAACGCGAATGCCCCGATGGGTCAGGGGCATTTTGTACAGTTTGCACAATTATTGTCTTAGCTTCAATAGGTAATTTTGTCGAGTTATCTATTGCGGAAGTACCAGCGTTGAAACGAAAATACGAATTTGTATCAGCATTGTACCTCCACTCAACATTGTAACCGAAAGTTCCTTTGAAATCTAATTTTATTAAAAAAGTTTCAGGTCGATCTTTTCTTGCTGGTATATTCTTTTCATCAAGGAATTTCCAAGAAACAATATCAGACCCCTTTTTAATCCCCTTACTACTAGCTCTCTCTCGTAGCTTTTGTGTTGTTGTATAAACGTTGTGAGGAGCTGACCGTGCTTTACTTCTTTCAAAGGTGGGGGCTCCCAATGTTAACCCGTTTAGATCCTTAATACCATAGGTTTTAATCTTACTTATAGCATCTGGGGACCCTCCAAAATGGACATAAGCTGCATCGTATTCTACAGCCCAATCTAAATAGTAAGAACGTGCACTCCGAACCGGCCCAATGCGAGTATCTTCTTGCAGAAAAACTGCCAAAAATCTAGTTATCCCACCTTCAGCTAAAGCTTCATAAACAATGTCTGCTTTTGATAAACCAGTTTGTGGTCTAGCTTGGGTGTGATTCTCAACCATCACAGCTAATGGCAAGTTATTTATCCATGCTTGTGCCTCACTTTTTTTAAATAATACCCCATTGATTGGATTTGGAAAATCGATCGGCTCCTCAGGTTTACCTGATACAATCGTACCTCGAGGTGATAATGCTTCATCTTTAATGACAAGTTTTTTATAGCCTAAATTATAGCCTGCCCAAAGTGAAAAAACTAACAAAGAAATGAAAATGCTTCCTAAAAAAAGCTTTTTAGAAAACGGAAGGTTTGAGAATCTCTTTTTTAAAATCCCTAAATACTCCATTTTGACATACTAGAGTAACATAACTACTCAAAATTTCGCAACCACAAAAAATCTTCCTCTTGCTTGCCCTTTAAATATTGTGCTAGCATATTTTAAAATTCATTTTATGCCTAAAAAGACAAAGCAAGGTAAAATACTAGCTCAACTTCGCAGACTCCAGAGTACTCAAGTCATTGGGAATGAAACTAACTCGTTAACTAAAAAAAGTATTTCTTTAAATCTGGAAACCACTGTTACTGATAGTAAACCAACTGAAAATGTCCAAACCAAAATTTTTAGTTATGATTATTCTTATGTAATAAAGGATTTGAGAAAAACACTGTTTTTTGTTGTTATAGCAATAGTTTTTCAGATAGTACTTAGCTTTATTATAAAAAATTGGGTTTAAAAAAATTGATTTAGCTTGACAGCCTCAATTAGGTATGCTAAGCTGATTTCGAGGCTAAACAGCCTCAATTTAATTAAAGTGGTAACATCCTCATTTAGCTTTAAAACTCATTTATCCTTTGAAGGGAGGTGAACTTCAGAAAGCAGTAGCAAACAAATATTAATCGTGTTTGTATACTGATCCACTGATCTACTCTATGGCATCCATGTATTGTGTAAAATGTCGTGCAAAGAAAGAAGTTGCTAACCCAGAACAAGTCACCATGAAGAACGGAAAGAAAGCTCTTCGCGGAACTTGCCCAGATTGCGGAACAAAAATGTTCAAAATCGGCGGTTAGTTTTTTAACGGTAAATTTTTACCATTGCAGAGAAACCCCTTCAGAAAACCTGGGGTTTTTCTGTTTGTAGCTAACTAAATTATTAGTTTTGAGAAAATTTATCTTTAATCAGATGTATAATTGTTGGTAGCAGAGAGATTAGAATTATCACAAAAAGAATTGGCAATAAATATTTATCGATTCCAGGAACGATTTTTCCTAGAAAAAAACCTGTTGTTGTGATTCCCACAGCCCACAAAAAACCGCCGATAATATTAAAAAGTAAAAACCTTTCATAGTTCATGTTACCAATTCCAGCAACAATTGGTGCAAATGTGCGTACGATCGGAATGAATCTAGCCAATATAATAGTCTTCCCACCATGCTTCTCATAAAACTTTTCTGCAGTTTCAAGATGTCGTTTATGAAACCAAAATGAATCCTCTCGATTAAAAAACCTTGGACCTACTTTTCTCCCAAAGGCATACCCAATATTGTCCCCAAAAACTGCTGCTAAGAAACACCCTGTTACCAAAATTGGAAAATTGAAGTATCCTTGAGACGCCAAAAAACCTGCTGTAAAAAGTAAACTATCTCCAGGAAGAAAAACGCCAAAGAACAACCCAGACTCTGCAAAAACAATACCAAATACACCTACATATCCGACAGATTGTATTAGTTTAGCAATATCGAAGTGTAGTAAATTTTCCATTATTTATCAATTAATCTATATTGTATCGCTTCAGCCAAATGGACTGCTTCAATCGAGCTACTCCCTTCTAAATCGGCGATAGTTCTAGCGACTTTTAAAATTCTAACATAACCTCGAGCGCTTATTTGTAAATCAAGTTATTTTTCTTAATAGTTTTAAATGTTATTATATTAGAAAATGGATCCAAAAAAGATACTTCTAGTTGAAGATGACGATATAATCCGCCAAGTCTATCAACACTTCCTTGAAAAATCT
>JANWIZ010000015.1 GCA_025449635.1 Patescibacteria group bacterium | reverse complement strand
GGGAGGAGACTACCAACCTGAGGATTCAACGATCGTATTGAAAAATGTCGAAGCGATTAGATCTAAAGTAGGAAACAACGAAATAGATGTTTTGTATGGAGGTAGTGTCAACAAAGCGGTTTTGAAGGATTACTTAGTAGACGGAAAGGTAAATGGGTTTTTAATTGGAAAGGCGAGTCTGGACCCTGAAGAGTTCATAGAAATAAATAAAATTTTAGCCTCAAGTGTGCTATAATTGCACTTTTGTAAAAGGAAAAACCCCGCAAGATATATGCAATACGTTGATTTAGGTAGATTATCAAGACCGAATAGAAGTTTAAAGAAAAAGAAATTTTTCAAGTTTGCGATTTTAATAACACTTTTTTCGTTTGTTATTTACACCGGCTATATTCTTTACTGGCCAGCAGTCACAATACTGCAGCAAATTGTAAAACAGCCAAAGTCAGTTCTTTCACTAATACAAAACCCTTCAGGTAAATTGAAAGAAACTGATGGGAGAACCAACATCTTATTAATTGGAATTGATAAGCGGTCAAATGTTCCTTATAGCTATAAGGTAGGTAATGGTACTGTGCACAAAAACGGATTTTTGACAGATACTATTATTGTTGCTTCCCTTGATAAAGAAACCAAAAAAGTTTCAATGGTCTCTATTCCTAGGGATTTGTATGTTAAAGTACCTACTTTTGGGAAAGTCAAAGAGTATTACACAAAGATTAATGCGCTGTATTCGATTGGAAACAAGAATGACTACTCTACTGGTGGAATTGGGCTTTTGTCCAAGAAAGTAGAAGAAATTGTCGGTTTGCCGATCCATTATGGAGTTCGAATTGATTTCGAAGGTTTCCGAAAATCAATTGATACATTAGGCGGTGTTGATATTGTTGTTGATAAGAGTTTTGATGACTACTCCTTTCCTAGAGAGGGAAAAGAGGATGCAAGTTGTTCTGATGGTACGTTCAATTGTCAGGTAGAACACATTCACTTTGAACAGGGAAAGACTCACATGAACGGTACATTAGCTCTAAAATTCGTGCGAAGTCGAAAAGGGACTAATGGTGAAGGTAGTGATTTTGCAAGAGCAGCAAGGCAACAGAAAGTCTTATTCGCAGCTAAAGAAAAGGCCTTAGATGTGGGTAATCTAGCAGACCCCGTGAAACTAAATAATTTATTTAAGGACTTTGGCCAATCAATAGAAACCGATTTAGATGTTAGTGCTTTAGTTGCTCTTTACAATTTTTCAAAAGAAGTCTCAAGTTCTGATATAGGAAATTTGGTTTTGGATAATTCTGCAGATAACTATTTGTACACTCCTTCCCAGGGACAATATGAGGGTTATGTATTACTTCCAAAAGGAGGTAGTTGGTCGAAGATCCATAATGCAGTAAAAGAGTTACTTTCTAATAATTCTGCCGAGAATAGTAGTGAGTAATGATTTATTTGTTACATGGACAGGACACAGTTTCTTCAAGAAGTTTTTTATTGCGTCTGAAAGAGCAGTATCAGGTAACTACTGTCATTGATTTAAAAAAAACAAAAGGTGTATTTGAATTGCCAACGGAACAACTTTTTGAGCAAAAGCATCTAATTGTTTTAGAGAATTCAATCCCAAAAGACGCTGACAACTTAATTCCCCAAGTTACCAATGATTTAGTTATTTGGTTATCCGATGACTTAGATACTATTCCGAAATGGGTTGGGAAAAATTTAAGCTTCAAACTAACTGAAAACGTTTCTACTTTTAAACTAGCAGACCTAGTATTTTCAGGACAAGAAAAGCAAGCATTACTAGTGTTGAAAAATTTGTTACAAAAGAATACTCCAATGGAGTTGCTGATAGGCAGCTTAGTTCGTCAGCTTAGGTTAATAAATTTTGCCTTAGAAGATGAGGTGGAAAAGGTTTCCAGAAATAGTTTCTTGCAGGGAAAAATCAAAGATCAAGCAAGAAAATGGTCCAAAAGAAAAGTGAAATCAGCAGGTCTAAGACTCTTAAAAGCAGACTTATCAATCAAAAAAGGATTATTACCAGCAAACTTGGTTTTTTCAAAATTGATAATAGATTTGTGTGAAATTGCAAACAGCTAGTTACTTTGAGAAGCTTTCAAATCATTAATAACATTGGTGTTTAAACTCGGGTTTATTTGCCTGATTTGTTTTTGTGTAGCTTCCGGTAGTGGATTATCTGTAATAATATTAAGAATTTGCATCGCTAAAAATGCCACTAGAGCTACTAAGAAGAAAGCTAGCGTATATGCAAAATTTTTACCCATATATTTTTACTGACCTCCTCCGGTAACTTGGTTAGGTATAGTGATGATTGGTAAGCCAAGATAGCGAGTGGTGGCGTTTACAGTGTAGCTGGTAGGGCTGGATGTATCTGCCTTTTTAATCTCAATTTTATCAACATCAGTGACTCGTATGTACTGTTCAAGTTTGTTAACAAACGAAGAAAAATTAACAAAATTTCCTAATAGTGTGACAGAGTAATTTATCTGACGTACCTTAAGTTCAGAATTTTTGTTTGGATCAGAAATTGGGATCTCTTCAAATCGTATATCGTCGATGGTAAGTTGATTTGTTGCAGCTAGTTCTTCGATTGGTTTTTGTAGATAATTCTTTATGTTCGACCCAGTTGGTAAGGCTAGTTCTAGCAAGGGTAAATCCTCTTTAATTTCCTCGAGATTGTCTTTGGCAACATCAAGATCATCGAGCTTATCCTTCAGTGCAGTTTCAACTAATCGACCGGCCGAAATTTCCTTATTTAGTTTCAATATATGGTTTATGGCAGGGTAAATCATCAGTATTAGAATTATTAAAAGAACTAAAGTTGCACCAATTTCGAAATAATTCTTTCGTTTTGGATCTGCAGTATATTGGTTATAAGTACCTAGAGCCTTTTCGTAAAATTGCATTATTCAAACCCTTCTTTAATTATCAAAGCAGTTGCAGAAACTCGCAGGTAGGGGTCTTTGCTTATATCTTTACTTAGTTCAATAATATCTAAGGCGGTAATCTTTTTTGAATTATTGAAACTATTAATTAAGGTTTGAAGCTCTTGCTCAGTAAGTAAGCGGCCTTTGAAAGATATATCCGATCCCTCAATAACTAAATTCTCTAATTTCATTTGCTGAGGTAGTAATGTCAAAAACTCAGTCAAAACCTTGTTTGTTTCAAAATGATTTGATTTAATACTGGCTATAGAATTAATTTGATCTTGGATATTTAAAAAGCGATCTTCGCAAAAAGCACTCTCATCCTCACTATCACAGGTTTGAAACACCTCAATTTGACTTTGTTTACTCTTGATTGAATCTTTAAGATTGTTCTTTTGTTGTGAGAGATAAATACCAGCTAGAAAAGTTGATAGCGCAATTATTTCTGTAAAAATAATGAGATAGCGACCAACTGTAAGAATCCAATGAATCGCGTTTCCAGTTGTGGTCGACGACGCTTCATTTGGAAGTAGGTTTATATTTAAGTCTGGAGACTTTGGGGCAGCCTTTGCCATTGGGATTAGTATAGCATAAATAGGCTCACTAAGAGCAACTATTTTTTATTCTTTTTAGTAACTTTTTTTACTATTTTTGTTTTTGATTGTGCTAGTGGAACTGCTTTACTGAGGCGGGATTTTTTACGATCGGCTCTGCCTTTTGGAATAAGACCAATTTTTGCAGCCTTATCCAGAGCACTAAAGGCGGAACTTAAGTTTTTTGAATTAGCTTCAGTGCTGGCTAATTTCAATGCTTTTTTAAGCATAGTTTTTTTGACCCGATTTACTTTTTCTCGAGCTTTGTCTTGACGCATTTTTTTAATCGCTGATTTGGTTAATGGCATACCTAGTTTCTAGTGTAACTTACGCTGTCAAATAATTTAGTATTAGTGACGAATTGTAACAGAAGCTGATTGAAGCTGACAAGCAGTGGTATAGTGAAACTATCTTTAGTACAATTTAACTCTTTCACAGAAGATGGTTAATAAGATTCTTTATAAAAGCAGTTCAATATTTTTCCAACGTCAGTCAACGATCCTTTCGGCTGCTCTAATTATGATGCTGTTGGTGCTTGTTAGCCGGTTCTTAGGTTTATGGAGAAATTGGTTTTTGGCGCGCTATTTTGGTGCTTCAGGCACACTCGATGCCTTTAACACAGCCTTTGTAATCCCAGACTTGTTGGCAAATGTACTTATAACCGGAGCATTGTCGGTTGCTTTTATCCCAATCTTTACAACATACGTGAAAAAAAATCAAAAGAACGAAGCAAACGAACTCGCCTCGTCGATTTTAAACTTAGCTTTAGTCGTATACGTCCTAGTAGCTTTATTAGTGTTTTTGTTCCCAAGTCAATTTAACCGACTTATTGCACCTGGTTTGCCAGATCAGTTTCGAGAGCAGGCAGACAATCTGACAAGATTGATAGTTTTTGGGGAGTTTTTCTTAGTGATTGGGAGTTTTTTCACATCTGTTTTGCAAAGTTATCATCGTTTTGTTATCACAGCACTTGCTCCAATTGCTTATAACCTTGGGATAATACTTGGAATTATAATTTTTAGCCGCTTCTACGGTATTTATGGTGTCGGTCTAGGAGTTGTGCTTGGTGCTTTGTTGCACTTATCGATCCAATTATTCGTATTAAGGAGATTGGGTTTTGAGTATAAAACGATTTTTAAATTTGGGGATAAAGATGTTATACGAATTTTGAAACTTTCATTACCAAGGGCGCTAGGAGTAGGCGTTGGTCAGCTCGAATGGATAGTCAGCGTAATAATCGCATCAACCTTGTCAACAGGTTCACTGGCGATTTTGAAATTCTCCTCTGATTTGCAAAATCTACCCCTAGGTCTGTTTGGGTTAACTATTGCTACTGCAGCTCTACCAACCCTATCTTTAGAGTGGTCAGAAGGAAAAAAAGAGGAGTTCAAAAATACTTTTTTATCATCACTTTTTCAGCTGCTTTTTTTAGTTGTTCCCGTGTGTGTTTTACTAATAGTCTTACGTATCCCAGTAGTGCGTTTAGTACTTGGATCTGGTTTATTTGATTGGGGAGCTACAGTAACTACGGCTACAACAATGTCTTTGTTTGCCTTAGGAGTTTTTGCCCAAGCAGGATTTTTGCTTGTAACCAGAGCTTATTATGCGATGCATGACACTTTAACCCCTTTAAAGATAGCACTGGCTGGACTGGTTTTTCACATCGTTGGTAGTTATGTCTTGGTTTATGGTTTCGGTCATACCACTGTTGCGCCAGTTGCTTATCTTGGTTTGGCTACTGCTTTGTCTGGGGCTTTTAGTTTTTTTGTTTTATTATTTATTCTGGACAGACGAGTAGGCGGGTTTGGTTGGAAGAGAATCATTTACCCATCGATAAAAATTTTAGTTCCAGCAATGATTATGGCAGTACTACTTTATTTACCACTGCATTACCGTTATAACAATGAATTTCTAATCGACTACATTATTGATACAAAAAGGGCTCTGAATCTCTTGTTTCTCACAGGTTTTGTGGCAAGTACTGGACTTGCTGTTTATTTACTGACTAGTTGGTGGCTAAAATCAGAAGAATTAAGGAGTTTTGTCAAAATGATCCCAAGTTTCAGAAAAATCACCAAGTTGCTTAATTTTGAAGAACCTGTAGACTCCACACGATTAGATCATTAACGTTACTATGCACATAAATGGAAAAAATTCGTAACTTCGCAATTGCAGCTCATATTGATCACGGGAAATCCACTTTAGCTGATAGAATGTTGGAGCTAACTGGCACTATCGAAAAATCTAAAATGAGAAATCAATTGCTTGATCAGATGGATATTGAACGAGAGCGGGGGATAACTATTAAACTTCAACCAGTGAAAATGAGTTGGAAGGGATTTATTTTAAATCTTATTGACACACCAGGACACGTGGATTTTAGTTATGAAGTCAGTCGCTCATTAGCAGCTGTAGAAGGTGTGGTTTTGCTAGTAGATGCGACTCAAGGAGTTCAAGCGCAAACACTAAGTAATTATTATCTTGCAAAAAAGCAAAATCTAAGAATAATTCCAGTCGTGAATAAAATTGATATGCCAGCCGCTGAGACTGAAAGGGTAAAGGCGGAGATGGAAGAAATTTTACACATTAAACCAGAAGAAATACTGGAAATTTCTGCAAAGACTGGGACAAATGTGGATAAAGTTTTGGATTCTGTAATTGCAAATATTCCCTCTCCACTATCAACACAAATAGAGAAAAGGGCCTTAATTTTTGACTCAACCTTTGATCTTTTCAAAGGAGTTATTGCATTTGTGAGGATTTTTGATGGTAATTTTCGAAAAGGTGAGCCAGTTAATTTTTTAGGTACAAAAAAACAATCTATAGTGGTAGAAGCAGGGGTATTCAAACCTAATTTGATAGAGAAAAGCGTTTTAGAGGAAGGAGAGATTGGCTATATCGCTACTGGTTTGAAGGAAGCAGCAGCAGTCAGAGTTGGCGATACAATTGTTGGAGTAGGGGAGAAGCAAAGCTCTCCCCTGCCAGGGTATAAAGAGGTAAGACCAATGGTTTTTGCTGGATTTTATCCGGTAGACAACGACAAATTTCCCAGTCTAAAAGACGCTTTGGAAAAACTAAAGTTAAATGATGCATCTCTGGTTTTTGAAGCTGATAGTAGTACAGCTTTGGGGTTTGGATTTCGTTGTGGGTTTTTAGGATTACTTCATTTTGAAGTCGTCCAAGAAAGGTTGGAGAGAGAATATGGGTTAGATCTTGTTGCAAGTAGTCCAACAGTAAAGTATCAAATCGAACTAACGGATGGCGAGAAAATCGAAGTTTCAAACCCAACAAAATTTCCTCCTCCTGCAGAAATCGGTTTTATTAAGGAACCAATTATTACTGCCACAATTGTTGTTAAAAGTAACTATCTTGGAGGGGTACTTGAGCTATTGAGCTTTAGACGAGCAGTTGTTTCTGATGTTAAATATGCCGGAACACAAGTTGTGATTGAGTTCATATTACCACTGGCAGAAGTGGTTAGTGATTTTTATGATCGTCTTAAATCTATTTCTTCTGGTTACGCCTCTTTCGATTACGAGCTTGCTGGGTGGGAGGAAGTTGATGCAGTTAAAATGGATATTCTTGTAGCCAAAGATATAGTAGATGCGCTTAGTCAAGTTGTAGTTAAAAGAAAAGCAGATGAAGTAGGGCGCAAATTAGTGGAAAAGTTGAAAGAAGTATTACCCCGTCAAAATTTTGAAGTATCAATCCAAGCTTCTTTGGGTGGTAAAATAATTGCTCGGGCTGATGTTCCGGCATTTCGTAAGGATGTTACTGCGAAGTTGTATGGCGGAGACGTTACGAGAAAAAACAAATTATTGGATAAGCAAAAAAAGGGTAAGAAACGTCTCAAACAATTTGGTAAGGTACAAATTCCCCAAGAAGCATTTTTGTCAGTGTTAAAAATTTAGAGTAAAATATAAATATGTTTACAGAAGATCCAAGATTAACAGATAGTGACAATGACGGTCTAACCGATGCCGAGGAGTCTTATCACGGTACAAACCCTAACTACGCAGATTCTGATCGTGATGGAGTTCTAGATGGAGAAGAAGTAAAAAGTTTGGGAACTAATCCACTTTCCCATGATTCCGATGGTGATGGACTAACCGATCTAAAGGAAGTTAGCTATCACAAAACTGACCCTAACTCGGTTGATACTGATCGCGATGGGGTTAGTGATAGTGAAGACCCCGACTAATCGACTCTTTGTCAAAAACGACTTAAGGGATTTTATAAACGAAAATACTTTTCCCAGCACGGTAGATCGGTTGATAGTTATCCACAACCCAAGAATAGTTTTGAGGTTTGTTTTGGTGGTATGTGATCACAGATGTGGATAAAGCAATGTAGCCTTTATAACCCCTCTCGCTAGGAGTAATCAGGTTAACAGGAAGTTTGTAATAATCTTTGGCTGCGTACAAGCCAGTATAATTGTCAAATGCAAGGGAGTTTATGTTGTTACCTCGAACAAATTCTCCCAGACGTTTGACATCCTGACCCCAATCATAATTAGAATCATTAGCTACTCTCCAACCGTTGTCAGTACCACCAAAAGCATAGTTGTAATAACTAAGAAAATGTGGATAAGTGCTTTTTAGAGTCCATAGTCTAAATCCAATAATTAACATTAACCCGATGACAAAAAAAACTGAGATTTTTTTCCAGTAAAACTTTTCTTTATCAAAACGTAAAAGCGTCACAAAACCAACTGCAGCGAAAATAAGTAGTATTGGGTAAATCGGTAGAATATGACGAACACCAATATTGAAAGTTGAAAAGATAGCTAAAGTAAAGAATAAGCCAATCGGCAAAAGCGTTACAGTAAGACTCCTAAGATTAATTGAAAGTTTATTCAAATAAAGCAAAACTAACGCGATAATGAATCCAATTAAGGTTAAAATTTGGGTTTTTGCAAGTAACATTACTGGAAAATAATAAGGCTTGCTGCCAAAGTAACTCTCTCCTAAAAGATATGAAAAACGTTTGTCGCTGGAAACCGAGTCGAAAACCATCTTTAAACCTTGAAAATAGGTTGTTGGTATGAAACCAAGAAAACCCTTATCGCGAAACGAGATTAAACCATAAAAGGTGCTGATCAATACCAACGAACCAAAAACCAGAAACACGGAATGTTTTAACAAACGTAATCGATCATTCCAGTTGAAAAAGATAAGAAACAAAACAACCAATGGAGCAAAATAAAATGTGGAAAACTTGGTAAGTATTGCTAAGGTTAATGCAATTGTGAGAAAAATAAGTCTTTTAGTGGTTTGTCGATTACTATAAAAAACTAAAGCTAGAATAATTAGTAAAACAAAGCCCGCCGCTCCCATATCAGTATTAAACAAAGAACCGTGCGCTAAAATATTTGGTTCGGTTGAATAAAGAAAAACTGTCAGAACTCCAACGACTTCTCCAAAAAGTTTCTTTGCAAGTAGGTACACCACTACTCCGAAAACAAGGGTAATTAAAATCATAACCAATCTTGTCGAAAACAAAATTTGATCAGGATTATTCTCAGAGTAATTCATAAATTGTCTTGATGTAGCAAACATTTTACCAATATCAAGCCCCTTTTCTTGAAGGGTGTAGTTTGGATCCTCGAGGTTAACTTCAGTGTTTTGGAATAAAAGCGGACTAGCCGCAATAGTTTTGACTAAAAGAGGGTGTTCTGGATCAATATAGTCATGTCCGTATTTCAAAGCAACATAACCAGAAAGTATGTGTGGCGGTTCATCACTAGTTGGCGCGTCGTTTTGAACTGCTGCCGTCATTAGTAATCCCATAAGGAGCAAATTGGAAATGACTATTATTTTCGGAAAGATTGATTTTTCAAACACTGTTAAAAATTATACCAAAGCGATAAATAAACCTCGCTTGACAGTTTTTAGCACTCGTGCTAAATTATTGCTACTTCAGGAGGGTAACTATTCTTGAAGTGAACAAAGGAATAAAAAAATGGAAGGTTTATCCGACAGACGTAAAGAGCTATTGAAAATTATTATCGATGAGTATATCGAGTCTGCTGAGCCAGTGGGTTCTGAAACAATTGTATCTAAGTACAATCTTGGGGTTTCCCCAGCCACTGTTCGGAATGAAATGGTTGTTTTGACAAATGCAGGTTATTTGAAACAACCACATACAAGTGCAGGTAGAATCCCGACACCAGTAGGATTGAAACTTTATATTGGTGACTTGATGAAAGAGTCTAATTTACCAGTAAAAGATGAAGTGACTATTAAAGAATCACTTTGGGAAAACAGATTTCAATTTCACAGGCTTTTACGTTCAGCAGCAAGGGAATTAGCAGAACAAACTGGTAGTTTGGCAATTGCTTATAGCGAAGACGGTGATGTTTTTTACTCAGGGGCTTCGCATATTTTGGAAATGCCAGAGTTTTATGATATTGATCTGACAAGATCAGTCTTAGAATTGATTGACAGACAAGAGTCTTTATCTGAAATTTTTGACCGAGCGGTTGGAGATTTACCAGTGCAGGTTTTGCTTGGAGACGAGCTTGGAGAAAGCTACTTAGAGTATTGCGGAGTGGTCTACTCCCCCTTTGGTAGTGGGAAGAAAAATGCTGGAGTCATAGCAGTACTGGGACCTTCAAGAATGCAGTTTAATCGAGTTATCCCAACGGTTCGTTATTTTGGAGATCTTTTGACAGAATTTTCAAAAAACGGGTAAAAGCAAAAAAATATGAAGGAAAAAAAGTCAAAGGAAACGAAAAAAATAGAGGATTTGGAAAACCAACTAAAGAGAGCTTTGGCAGATTACGCTAATTTACAACGACGACTTGAGGACGAGAAAAAAGCAGTCACCAGATTTGGTAATACATTACTTATAGTTAAATTTTTAGATATTTTGGATCACCTCGAGGAAGCGCAAAAAACGATTCAGTCTGAAGGTTTAGATTTAGTTATTAAAAAGTTTAAGGATTTACTAAGAAGCGAAAATGTCGAGGAAATTTCGACAGAAGAAAAAAACTTCGACCCTAATTTACATGAAGGAATTGGTATGGTCGAGGGTGAAACTGATGGGAAAATTGGAGAAGTTTTGCAAAGAGGCTATCAAATTGAAGGTAAAGTTATACGCCCTGCAAGAGTTCGAGTAACTCAGAAAGCTAGCTAGTTTATGGTGAGGGTTTTATCGTTACTTTGGACATTTGTTTTGGCTGTATTAATTACAGCAGTGAGTTTTTTTTATACCAGAGGCGATCTTGTACGGGGTTTTCCGTTTAGCTTTGTTAGCGAGACAGTTACAGCTAACGCTGAGATTAGTTATAGTTTCAATTACTGGTTACTGTTCTTCGATTTATTTATTTGGTGGGTTTTGTTTAGTATTTTGTGGATAATTATTAAAAATTATGTTCTTGAGCTCGATTGAAATCTAGAAAGGAAAATATATGTCAAAAATAATAGGAATTGATTTAGGGACGACAAATAGTGCAGTTGCTATAGTCGAAGGTGGGCAACCCAAAATTATTCACAGCGCTGAAGGTGAAAATGTAATTCCTTCGGTTGTTGATCCAATCAAAAGAGTGGTTGGTCGTGTCGCCAAGCGCCAATCAGTTGTTAATCCGAAAACAACTATTTTTTCTGTAAAGAGGTTGATGGGACACAAATTTAAAGACGAGACCGTACAGCGTGATGCCAAATGGCTTCCCTACACGATCAAAGCAGGGAAAAATGATACAGCAGTAGTAGAAGTTGAAGGTAAGGAATTTACACCTCAAGAAGTTTCTGCTCAAATTTTGCAAAAAATAAAGGTAGATGCCGAAGCTTATTTAGGTGAAAAAGTAACCGAAGCGGTGATAACAGTACCCGCTTACTTTGATGATGCGCAAAGACAAGCCACGAAACAGGCTGGAGAAATTGCTGGTCTTGATGTCAAAAGAATCATTAATGAACCAACTGCTGCTGCGCTAGCCTACGGTTTGGAAAAATCAAAAGGACATACTGTTGCAGTTTACGATTTGGGTGGTGGTACCTTTGACGTTTCAATCCTTGAACTTGGTGATGGTGTTTTTGAAGTCAAATCCACTGCCGGAGATACCCATCTTGGCGGGGATGATTTTGATAAGAAGATCATCGACTTTCTTGTAGAAGAATTTAAAAAAGAAAGTGGTGTAGATTTAGCTGGTGATAAGCAAGCAATGCAGCGACTCAAAGACTCGGCAGAAAAAGCTAAAATCGAACTTTCCAGCTCTGTAGAAACTGAAATTAACATACCCTTCATTACCGCCGATGCTTCCGGACCAAAACATCTATTGGTTAAATTTTCTCGGGCAAAACTGGAGAGTATAGTACAAGACTTAATCGACAAGACTTTTGATGCCTGTAAAACAGCCTTGAAAGATGCTGGAATCGAAGCTGGAAAAGTAGAAGAGGTTGTTTTGGTTGGGGGTATGACACGAATGCCGGCAGTACAAGAAGCAGTTAAAAAGTTTTTTGGAAAAGAAGCCCACAAAGGAATTAACCCGGATGAAGTAGTTGCAATTGGGGCTGCAATTCAAGGAGCCGTACTTACTGGAGAGGTTAAGGATGTAGTACTTTTGGATGTCACACCATTATCTCTTGGGGTTGAAACTCTTGGTGGTGTCTCAACTGTCTTAATAGCAAGAAACACAACTATTCCAACAGCTAAAACAGAGACTTTTTCGACGGCAGCTGACAATCAGACTTCAGTCGAGGTTCACGTCCTTCAAGGTGAGCGACCAATGGCTACGGACAACAAATCCCTAGGTCGGTTTATTCTCGATGGAGTACCACCAGCACCTAGAGGTGTTCCCCAGATTGAAGTCACCTTTGATATTGATGCAAACGGTATTCTCAATGTTCACGCCAAAGATAAAGCCAGTGGAAAAGAGCAAAAAATTACTATTACTGGTTCTACTGGGTTAAGCAAGGAAGAAGCTTCGAACATGGCCGCTGAAGCTGAGAAACACGCTGAAGAAGACGCTAAGAAAAAGGAATTGATCGAAGTTCGAAACATTGCTGACAGTTTAGTTTACACGGCAGAGAAATCTCTCAAAGACGCTGGTGATAAAGTTGCTGAGGACGTCAAAAAAGAAGTTGAGGAAAAGGTTACTGCAGCCAAAGAATCGATCGGTAAAGACAACGCTGACGATATCAAGAAAGCAGCTGATGAATTAGGTCAAGCTCTGCAAAAAATAGGGTCAGCCATGTATGAAAACCCTCCAGGATCAAATCCTGACGGAGCCAGTGTTCAAGAAGAAATTCCACCAACAGAAGGTGAGGAAAAGAAAGACGAAACTAAAACTGTTGAGGGTGAAGTAATTGACGAAGAAAAGAAATAATATTCAACAAAAAATTGCAGGAAGAAAAGGTCACGACTCTGGTAGAAGTCATTGTCACCCGTTCTTCCTGCGGTAGATACTTTTTGCGATTATTCCACCTGCTATTTGCAGGGGTTGAGTCGCCGCCGGGCTAGGTCGGTGCCGGGGCCGGGCCGATGTGATCCACGTCGTATGTAACGTAAGTGAGACCCATCACTCGCATAGACAAGTTCCCCTTTCTACAGATACTTCCTACTCAGAGGTGTTGTCACGACTACCAGACCGCGAAAACCCCACTTTTCGAAAAGTACTTCTCGACCTGTTCGACCAACTATCCTCATCTATACGTCTACAGACAAGATCGGTCTTGAAGCGAAAAGCATTATAGGTCGCTTGTTTGCTAATTGTCAATTATGCTTTTTAGCATGAAAAAATTGACATGTAGATGTATTCTTTAAAAAACACCAAAGGAGGGATAAATGAGTTTTGGAGAGATTCTGCTCGGATTGTATGGCTCAATAGCATTGGTAGTGGGGCTGGGTATTTACACACAACTTCTGAAAGAAAACATAACTCAGTCAGGTTATACAGTTTGGGAAAAGTGTGCGCTGGCACTTATTTGGTTAACTGTTGCCGGATCTATTGGTATGTGTTGGGTAATGGTTTTTCTTATTGCTTCGGTAGCGAAATCCTCGGATTTGGAGATTAGATATGGACGATAATAAATCTGAGGAACTACGGCGGGCTGAAGTTAGGGCTAGAGGTTTTCTTAAGGCTGCTGTGAAAACTGTGACATTTCAGAAAAACGAAAAACCACAGATAGGACTACTTACAGAAGCGTTAATGGAAGTGTTTGGCGATATGGGTTTTAAAATTATCCCACCGACTCACTATTACTCCCAACCAACACCAAAGAAATAGTGTAATGTGCGAAATAGTTAGCT